>CAYNQI010000015.1:0-25013 GCA_964399335.1 uncultured Thermoplasmata archaeon
GGGACTAAATTCGCAGTATTGAGTTCTTACGAAAAAATAAAGGATGAATTACTGGACAAGTATGGTGGTGGGAATCTAGAAGATTGCAGTGTTTGTGGTGAACCAACCATAGAGGGAAAATGTAAAACATGTGAGATGTTGGATGCGCTGGATCTTGAAATTTCAGAATAATTAAATACTTTGTGAACATTAAATAATTCGGGAAAAATGATCTGGTGGATCCTAACAGCGGTAATGTTGATAATTCTTAACGTTCTTACTTTATTTGTTTTTAATAGTTACCAGGAAAAAACCAGTTCCTATGCACCAGACCTTTTTTGGTTGATCATGCTTATTTTAGGTATAGTAATAGCTTATTCAATTTTTCATTTAGACAAGCTCAGTCAAAATGGATTATTTGTGTTAGCTGGGTTCCATATCGGTTTTATTATCTCAGTTAGATTGATAATCGGCAAGGAGGCTGAAAGAGAGGTCGTTGGTGATATGACCGAGGATGAAAAGATCGAATGGAGAGAATCTTCTTTCGATTATAAAGATACAAAGAAGTACAAATAAAGATAAAAACTCAATTTTTTCGATTGGAAAGATTTTTATTGGTTTAATCATTACATAAATTAAGGGTGATATAATCTCCGGAAAGAGGAAGGAAACTTATAAGAAGGGAGACCAAGTCCATTTCATACTCACTGAAGACTTTGTAGAGACTTATAACGAATTCATCGATTATTGTGATGAACACTCCATAAATGCTTCTAGTGCTATAAGAAAAGCAATTGAAGATTGGTTAGAGGATAAAAAAGAAGAGTCAGACCGGTTGAATAGATTTAAAAAAACTGAATATTGGAAAAACAAGAAAAGAAAGTAGTTTATATCCTATAAATCCTTTAGATAATCAAGCAAACTATCCATAGCACGTCCCCTATGGCTTATTTTGTTTTTTTCTTTGGTCCACATCTCAGCGTATGTTTGTTCTCTGCCTTCAGGCCGAAATATCGGATCATACCCGAAACCCTTTGTTCCGAGTTTTTTCTTTGTAATATATCCAAAAGATTCACCTTTGAATAGTTTCATTTCTTTCCCGATAAATCCGATAACACATTCAAATCTAGCTTTTCGGAGATCAATATTCTCTAAAAGTCTTAAAATACCGTCGCAACCCAAAGTTCTCATCACGTAAGAAGAGTAAACTCCAGGGAATCCTTTGAGCTTTTCAATGAATAAACCACTATCATCTATGATCAATGGTGCATGCTCCTTTAAATCATCTATAGCGTACTCCACTACATCCTCTAATTCATCCGCTTGTATTTCCGGATAATCAATGTTTAACATTTCAATTTCATAGTATTTACTCAGTTTATCCTTATATTCCTTGTACTTTCCTTCATTGGATGTTACAACATTCAGAATTTTCATTGGTATCTACCTCTAGATTCGATCTTTTTCACCCTGTCTATAGTTTCTTCTGCCCCACTAAACACTTCTCTATATCCCTCTAAAACTTCCTCATACAGTTTGAGAGGATCATCATGAACACTTATCAGTGCTTCTCTCATAAGATGAAGGTCGACTCCCATATCTTCGATAGAAGAATCTTGTTCACCCAGACTGAAATCTATGAAGCAAAAACTTTCACTTTCCGGTGAGAAAAGTATATTCGAAGTGGTAAGATCACCATGAGTCACACCTGCTTCGTGCAGTCTTCCGATATGTTTTCCGATAATTTTCAAATCGACTTGGTATCCTTCATTTATGGCATCCATCACTCTTGGCCCGTTGAAATACTGGATTATCATGGTTTTATCTTCAAGTCTCAGATCATATATGATCGGAACCGGCACTCCTGCACTTCTAGCCAAGACCATCAATTTAGATTCTTTCTTGATCCTGGATTTACGTATACCATCGTCTAATTTAGGATGCCTGTAACCTTTCTTGACTCTCTTCTTGACCACAGCATCCCTACCGAACCAATCTACCCTCCATATCTCAGCTTCTGCTCCCCTGCTAAGTAGTTCTTTTACTTTGATATCTATGATAGGAGAATTCAGTTCTAGTGTTGGGTTTTCTTTCATATCTACCAAAAATAGTTTTTCAGATATAGAAGTTTTCCTTTTTGACCCAAGGTTTAAATCAGTGTACACAATTTTTTGGATAGGTGTATCCATGGAAAAACAAGAACGAGAGAATGACCAGATACGTGAAACCAAGATAACCCCGGATTATTTAGAAAATCCCACTGGTTCGGCTTTGATAGAGACTGGGAAAACCAAAGTGATATGTACTGCTATGGTTGAAGAAAGTCTACCCCCCTGGATCCAAAACAACGACGAGATGGAACAGGGATGGTTGACTGGAAGATACGGTATGCTGCCAGGAAGTGGTGAAAGCAGGATCAGACGTGAGAGAAGAGGGGCTAAAGGCAGGACCAAGGAGATCCAGAGATTGATAGGAAGGGCCTTAAGGACCTGTTTAGACCTTAAAAAGTTAGGGCCTAGAACTATCTGGATCGATTGTGATGTAATACAAGCTGATGGCGGCACTAGGACAGCATCGATCACGGGCAGCTGGGTAGCTTTAAGATTGGCGATAAATAAATTGATTGAAGATGGTTCCCTTGATGAAGATCCAATAATCAGACAGGTAGCAGCCACCAGTGTAGGTTTAGTAAAAAATGAAATTTTGTTAGATCTTGCTTATAAAGAGGATTTTTCCGCCCAAGTAGACATGAATGTTGTGATGGATACTGATGGAAAATATGTTGAGATCCAGGCAACCGGTGAGGAGTCCGTTTTCACCAGAGAACAGCATGATAAGATGCTGGACTACGCGGAGAAAGGTATCAAGGAATTGATAAAAATCCAGAAAGAAGCTTTCAGTTGATGTGTATGCACAAGATGATGAATCAGTTCGAAGGCATTTATCCTGCCGCCATTACTCCATTTGACAAAGATGAAAATCTCGATGAACCTAAACTTATCGATTTCTTAGATTTTCTCATAGATGGAGGCATACACGGAATATACCTACTAGGAACGAACGGTGAAGCACCACTATTAGATATGAAAGAGAAAAAAAGGGTCATAGAATTAGCAGTGGAACATATAGATGGTAAAATTCCGATAATCGCAGGAACGATGTGCAACAGCACTAAGAAGACAATCGAACTTTCAAGATGGGCTGAAGAGAAAGGAGCGGATGGAGTGCATGTAATCGTCCCATACTACTTCCCATCCCCTCGTAAATCTTTAGTTAAACACTTTAAAGATATTGCCAAAGAGACCAGTTTGCCCATATTCATCTACTCTATACCACAACGGACTGGAAATGATTTAGATATGGAAACTTTGAAAGAAATATCAAAGATCGATAATGTAGCTGCCCTGAAAGACAGCTCAGGAGACCTAGCCTTCTTTTACTCTGCTGTTGAAGAGATAAATGATCTTCAGTTCTTCGGTGGTAATGATTCATTGATCTATTCTTACCTCACAATGGGTGGAAGTGGTGCTGTAACTGCTGCTGGTAACGCTTTTCCAGAACTGGTTTCATCGATTTACGATCATTTCGTAAAAGGTGACCTCCAAAAGGCCAAGGAAGCACAAGATAAAGTTCTTAGGATCAGTGATGCTATGAAAAAAGGCCCTTATCTATCCGGAGTGAAAGAAGCATTGAAATTGAGAGGGTTGGATTTTGGAGAAGTTAGAAAACCTTTAGAACCTTTCTCACAGGAAGAAATCACTTTATTGAAGAAAGAGTTGAATGAATTAGATTTATTGTGAGGTGATGTACGTGAGTAAAAATGAAGATTTGGAGGGCAAAGCCGCAATAATCACAGGGGCTAGCTCGGGTATAGGTAAAGCGGTAGCTGAAAAGTTCGCTGAAGAAGGCTGCAACCTTGTATTAGCTTCTAGGACTGAAACTAAATTGAACGATGTTAAAAGATCGATTCGATCCAAGACATCCGATATCAAAATATTGACCGTCCCCACGGATATCAGAGATGAACAGCAGGTGAAAGAGATGGTCGAAAAGTGCGTTAATAAAATGGGACGGTTAGACATTCTAGTCAACAACGCTGGCATCATCAGGTATGGTCAGCTTGAGAACTTCTCTAGCGAAGATTTTGATGACGTCATGGAAACTAATGTTTACGGAACGTTTTATGCAACAAAAGCAGCTTTACCCCATTTAAAAAAGTCAAAAGGGAACCTGATCTTCATCGGAAGCTTTGATTCGAATCATCCCAGATCATTCAATCCTATTTACTGTTCGAGCAAATGGTGGGTCAAAGGTTTTGCTCATAGTGTCGAATCTATCGTTGGAAAACATGAGGTTGCGGTCACTTTGATCAACCCCTCCGAAGTTAGAACTAAAATACCTGATGAAGCTGGACAAGCATATAAAGAGAAATTTGACCAAGGAGAAGTCACAGAACCTGAAGAGATAGCTGAGGCAGTACTCTTTGCAGCAAAACAAAGTAAAACAACTACTTTGAGTCAGATCGATATATACCGAAGGAATAAGTTGTCAGATTTCTTCTAAATCACAGTTTGACTTTGATATACTTACCTTCATCCCTGATAAAATTAAAAAATGAATCGTAAACTGGATGTTCAGATAGAGTGGTTGAATCACCGATTATTATCAATTTTCTTTTAGCCCTGGTGATACTAACATTCAATCTTCTAAGATCTTTTAGAAATCCAATTTTTCCCGAGTCATTGCTTCTTGTCAATGATAAAATGATGGCCTCTTTTTCCCTACCTTGGAAACCATCAACAGTATCTACTTCTATATTTTCGTTTTCTATGTTTGACTTGATATTTTCTTTCTGATCATCATATGGTGTGATAACCCCAATATCAATTCCTGGCACCCCACATCCTACAAGTTCTTTTACTATTTTCGTTACGAGTAAAGATTCACCGGGATTTTCTCTTGAATTAGACCCTTCTCTAGATCGTTCTTCCATATTTCCAAGTGTATCCATGAACACTAACGGTTCTTTTGGGTCGATCACATCTGAAAACTTACCCCGAGGTGTTTTATTTAAGATGTCGTCTAATGTATGTTCCTTGACAGATTCATGTGCTTCGATCAGTCCATCATAGAATGCATCATCAGAAAAATGCATTATCTTTTCATTCATCCTGTACTGAACCTGTAACAGGGTTTTGATCTCAGGCCCGTACATTGCTATCAATCGTTCGAACAAGGTATCGGCAAGTCCTTCCTCTTTAGCCTGCAAATTTTTGATGGTAGGTGGTAATTGTTTGTGATCTCCAGCCATGATGATCTTTTCCGCTTTGATTAAGGGAATCAAACATGAAGGTTCAGTTGCCTGGGTTGCTTCATCTATAACACATAAGTCAAATTCTTTTCCTTTTAATACTTCGCTTCCAGCCGATGAATTTGTAGTGCACACAACATCACAATTTGTGATTATTTCCTTGACAGCTTTATCTTCTAACCGGTCAACCTTTTCGAACAGTTTGTCGATCTTCTCCTGGAGTTCCAATGACTTAGCCATCTCTTGGATCTTATCCTTTGGTACCCCACGAGAGCCCTTACCTTTCTGAGCTAGTGACTTTATAGCTTCGTTGCTCAACCCTCTTCTCCACCGACCGCTTGGATAAGTATACGTTTCCTGTTCCTCTTTGAATTCTAACGCTTGCTCCCTGAATTCGTCAGCCTTTTGGAAGTTTGAATTATCCTCTAATAGGTAATCTAAAGTATGGTCTCTTAAAAGGGGATTCACCCTTGCTGGATGCCCCACTCTAACAACGTTTCTACCTTTATTCACGAGATGTTCGACTAGATTGTCAACGGCTGTATTAGAATCTGCACAAGCCAAAACACTTCGAGGTTCATCTACAGCTTGTTCGATCACTTCTACACAAGTGATAGTTTTACCAGTGCCAGGTGGGCCATGTATCAGATGTATATCGTCGGATTCAAGTGCATTTTCAACAGCATTTTTTTGGCTTTCGTTCAATTCTTGATTGATAAAATAAATATTTTCGACATCGTTTCTTTCCAAGTCATTTTTTGTAAGAAGTTTACTCACCGTTTTTCTCTTTTTTCCCTTTAGACCAGGAATAGAATTGACAGCATCGAACATACGTTGGTATGTTATATCGTTCACATAAAGGTCGACTCTCACTTTATCGAAAATCCAGTCTGGAGGTTTTTCCTCGAAGGCAGTCGTAAGTGAGTAACCAGTTTTCTCTATAACAGTTCCAGAAGGATTATCATCGGATAGTGGTTGACTTTTACTTACCCTGATAAGGTCTCCAACACTTATCTCAGTTTCTGGCAACCCATCTCTTCTCACAAATTTTACGATATGTTTATTTCCTAAACCACTACCTTCATCCCTGGCTCTTGTATTCAATATAGCCCGACCTTTATTTTGCCTTTCATAACCACTCAAATACTTCATTTCGTTTTCGTGGAGTTTCATCTCTTCTTCTCTTTCTAACTCTACTAATCGGGTAAAATGTTGAACGTACCTATCTTCAGAAAATTCTTTAAATTTAACCTTTTCAATATCCCCAGGTTCAACTATTGTAGTTTGTTTTTCCATAAAAAATCACCAGAAAATAAAAAATAAAAAGTTTGTTTTTCTATGAGCTTTCTATCCTTGGTGCTAATAAGTAGACCACTTTTCCGTCACCATCAGCGAATTCAAAACGCATCTTAACTGGATAATCTGCACCTAATTCCATATTAATTGGTGTATTACTTCCTACACATTTTATCATGCTTGAGAAGTAATCCAAAGCAAATAAAGATCTAACCTTTTCATTAGCTTCGATTTTATCTAATTCATCGGCCTCAAGTTTTAATCTTACCATATCCTCATCTTCTTCAGATAAAATTTCAAAACCGTCAGGACCAGCTATGATAGATATATGATCAGATATGTTTTGAGATGCTTTGATACCTTTTAGTAGATGTTTTCCTTTGAGTGTTAAGTTAATAGGTAAATCCAACTGTGGTACGTTTGGATCGGTCATCCCGGCGGTATCCAATAATGGCATCTTTTGGGTGATATTATCTACATCCATAATTAGTCTATTTTCATCTTCATTATGGGTAATAGTTACAATATCACCTGAACCGGCTAGTTTGAGGAATTGATCAATTTTTGAAAGATTCAATCCCAATTCAGTTTCTTCGGCTTCGAAATTTTCGAAAGCATCCTTACTTAGGTTCAAATCGACCATTGCAACGTGTGCAGGATCAACCGCCTTTAAAGAAACTCCTTCTTTATCTAAATTTAGTTTTACTTCATCCACTATCGTTCCAACTATTTCAATCAAGTCTTTCAATATCTCTGATTTGATTTCAGCGTTTAACATGGTAGTCCCCTTAGGAGAAAGAGTATTTCATCTCGGCATATAAGGATTATGGTTGTAAAATATAGTTTTATTAAAAGAAATATGTTTCAATTATGATATGTATGGTAAAGGTTTATAGGTAATAAATCGAATTATAATATTGTTATGGACTTAGATATGGATATGGACTTAAGATGGGGTGACCTACATGCCCCAAATAAACGATATTCTAATTATGGTGATATCCATAATGTTTTCCATAATCTTAATAATGCTCCTCTTAATCAATATCAAAGAACAGTAGTCCTAAAAAATGGGATCTACATAGAGAGAGGTATAAGGAAAAAGTACGGGAATAAAACAAGTTTTATCGATAAAATAAAAAGATATTTTAACCCATATATAGACAAAGCCTTTGGCTGTCTTAAACAGAGAATTTCACCTCCCTCTGGTGAAGTGATTGAAGATGTGACTAAATCTTATGTTTTAAACACAACTGAGGATGACTTCGAATACTTTGATGATACTTTAAAAGCGTATTATAGTGATGAACCCGATACTGTATATGCGGTGTGTTATTCTTTAAAACGTAGTCCCGTTCAAGACCTTAAAGAATCGGCAGTGATTTTAAGGCAGAGCTATTTAAAAGATAGTATCAACAAACTAGTAAGGAAAGATATAGGTTCGGGGGTAACTCATCTGATGATGACATCAGAAGGTGAAAAAAAGACCTCGAGGGCTTTAGAAGAAGCTTACAAGACCTCAAAATTCGCTTGTAAAAATATACCTTTTGATAGTTACTGGTTGGTTAGTCCAGTGTCCTATAATATAATGTTGAAAGATCATATTTGGTATGATTGCCTAAGGAAGAGGGAGTTATACAAAATAATCAAAGCTATAGCGTCACTCGATCACAAATTAGACTATTGGGATAAAAAACATTTGAACGGATATGTTGGGGCTGGTAAGGTACTTGATAATTTTGGAAAGTTTGCCCGGGATAATTATGATAGCCCAAAAAATATGGAATTCATGCTTGACATGACAAAGATATACCCTGAAAAGGCAGATGAAATCGCTGAGGATATTTACGAAGAACTTTCACATAAAAAGTTAAATTATTTATCCTTTGAAAAAAAGGCAGAGGCTATTGTTCAGAGTCATATGTAATGGCCTTTGTAGTCGTTCATATGGACTTTATCCAGGCTAGTAAATTTTTCAAATGAATCTCGTCGTTTGCCCCTTCTAATAATTGATAATCTATTTCTGCCATTTTATTGACGATCTTCATCCTGATTTTTTCATCCATGGGTATCTTGAATAATTCCTCATGTAGCTTCACTAAAACTTCCCTTCCAGATAATCCTTCATCGATCATCAAATCGTAAAGTTTTTCTCTCACCTCTAGAAAATTTTTTCGAAATGAATCTCTTAGGAGTTTATTTATCTCTTCTAAACCAGTAAGATTACTATGATCGATAAGAGCTTCTTCTGTGATCTTATCTGAAGATACTGCTGATAGTTGTAAAAGATTGGTTATCTTTCTTAAATTTCCCTTTCCGTAATTAATCAGGAATTTAATTGCACCTTCTTCGACCTGCAGACTCTCCTCTTTTATTATTATATCTAACCAGGATTTTACGTGGTCTTTACTCAAAGGCCTAAAATGCAGTTGTACACACCTTGATCTTATCGGGTCAATGATCTTAGATGAATTATTACATGAAAGTACAAATCTCACGTTTTCTGAATATTTTTCTAATATCCTTCTAAGGGCCGATTGGGCTTCGTTTGAAAATGACTCAGCTTCGTCGATAAATATGATCTTAAAATTTTTTTTGGTGAGTGATGTAGTCATAGCTGCATTTTTAACTTCCTTACGTACAGCTTTGATCCCTCTTCTATGACTAGCGTTCAACTCTAAAAAATTTCCTTCCCAGTCGTTTCCATAAATATCCTTTGCCAAAGCTATAGTCGAGCTGGTTTTTCCAACCCCTGATGGACCAACAAGAAGAAGATGAGGCAAACTCTCCTCTTCTTTGTATTTTTTTAACTTGTCAATTACCTGATACTGGTTTATGATTTCACTTAAAGAATCTGGTCTATATTTCTCAGTCCAAAGTTCATCCATGATATTTCAACAACGCATTCTGATTAATTATAATTTACGAAACATTCAGTTTATTCCACTTTATCGATCAGAATGACTGTAATATCATTTACATTAGTATTACTTTCAAATTCAATAGAATCTCCCAACTCATCGAAAAATCTTTGAGAATCATGTTTTTTTAAAAGTTCTTTAGCATTTAGTTTACAGCGTCTTATAGATGAAGTATCCGCTATTGCACCAGCCTTTCCTCGCCCATCGGTTCCATCAGAATCTACACTAGCTACAACAATTTTCTCTCTGTTCATGATTTCCATAGCAAAACCCAATACAAATTCTCTGTTGGGTCCTCCCTTAACATCGGAATTAGTTATGTCACTAATCTTCACAGTTGATTCACCACCAATAACTAAAGCAGCTGGAGGTTTAATAGGATTAAGTGAATCCTGAATTTCCTTTGCAATACCGGAGAAGGATTTGGCCACTTCCCTTGCCTCTCCAGAATTTTGAGATGTCATTATCTTTGTATTAAATCCCTCTCTTTCACCGGTCTTTTTCATTTCCCGTAACGCTAACAAATTATTTCCTATCAAATAATTTTCAGCTTTGACCACCTTTGGCGTCTCCTGAACATTCTCATCTATACCCATCTTTATGTGTTTTCGAATACTTTTAGGTATCTTATCCCAGAGTTCAAAATCTACAAGGATCTCTTTTGCATCTATGGATGTAGTTTCATCTGGATGAGTGGGGCCAGAGGCGATATCAGTCAGATGATCTCCAACAACATCTGATAAGATGAGTGATACTACCGTCCCGTGCTGACTGCATAATTCCCCGAATTTTCCCCCTTTTACTTTAGAGATATGTTTCCTAATCGTGTTTATCTGATGAATATTGGCACCAGAATTGATCAGCAGACGGTTTAACTGATTTACATCTTTTAACGAAATTCCATCTACTGGATAGGTGAAAAGTGATGAACCACCACCGGATATCAATACAATAAATAAACAATCTTCTTTTTGTTCAACTTTCGATATCATCTCCCGGGATGCGTTCAAACTATTTTTTCCTGGATATGGATGGTCTCCTTCTTTTATCTCGATGGTATCTTTTTGACGCTTAGATCTTACTCGCTTTTCAGTGATCACTAAACCATCATCTGGATCTAACTTTTCACAGCCAGATGCCATAGCTATCGATGCTTTACCTATACCTAATACCACTATTTCTTTGAAATCGCCACGATTAAATACCCTATCACAGATTTTTATTTTATCATTATCAGTATAAATATTTTGATCTGTGAGTTTATAAGGATCGGCAGCTTTAACTCCGGTTTTTATCATCTTTAAGGCAATCTCTTTAATCTCTTTCATTCTCATTAAACTTGCACCTATTTTTCGATGTTAGATTAAGGTATATAACATATAAATAATTAAAGTACAATTTGGTATAGGGACTAATTTTTGCGTGAAATCGTCTATAACCTCCCAAAATTGTTAATACAACCTATTGAATTTGTTTCATCAAGCGATAAGAAGGTTGATACCATGGATGATGAGAATACTGTATTTATAGGAAGTAAGGAAACGATGAGCTATGTGATGGCAACGATGGAACAGTTCAATAAAGGAAGCGATGAAGTAGTGATAAAAGCTAGAGGCAGAGCTATCAGTAAGGCAGTCGATGTTGCTGAGATCACAAAGAACCGCTTTTTACAGGACACAGATATCACAGACATCGTCACGGATACCGAAGAATTGGACAACAAAGAAGGATCTGGTAGTACTAATGTCTCTTCAATAGAGATAACTATGAAGAAAACAGCTTAAGGAAAATAGCTGTAATCTATTAAACACTGGATTGTCTTTGTTATAAATCGTTTAATTACCTAATCTTAGGGTTAAGGGATATAATAGTTTAGCATATCCCTAAAAAACTATTTCTTATTTTATTTTTTCGTTATATAGATTAAATCTTAAGTCTTGATAATCTACATAAGACTTAGATTTCGGCTTTAAACTTCATTTGCTTTTACAACAGCAACAGTTGCTTTGGTATGTTTTATAACTCTGTTAGTAGTACTACCAAGGAAAAGCGAAGATATGCCTGACCTGCCATGAGATGATATATATATTATATCATTCTTATCAGCTAGCTTACAGATCTCTTTATATGGGGTACCTTCCACCAATTTTGTTTTTAATTCAACCCCTATCTCATCAGCCTCTCTTTTGACTTTATTTAGAATTTTTTCACCTTGTTTTTTTAAACCGTTTCTGATTGCTTCATGAGCCCCAACATCAACGTCTGCCATTTCATATCCTATATAACTTTGAGAATAGCTACTAGGGGATAAAACATAGATGGCAACTGCAGGTATACCGAATTTTTTGGCTGCTTTTAAACCCTCTTCTACACCAACGTGAGCTAGTTCCGAGCTGTCAGTTGGTAAGATAACTTTTCCATACATATATAATATATGAACTTTGATGGTTGTAAATATTTCGGTTTTAGAACAAGTAACAAAATATATTCAGAGTATTTTCCAAATGATTTATTTATGAGATGTCCATAAATCATCTTGATGGAAAAGCTAAAAGGTTTAGACCTTGAAGGGAAGTTAGTATTGGACGCTGGTACTGGCGCAGGCAATATGACTAGATTCTTAGAAAATTGGGGCGCAAAAGTGATCTCTATAGATTTAAATCAAAGATGGCAATTTGATTGTAAAACTAGTGTTCAAAAAACCCAATTCATAACTGGTGACCTATCTGACATGACTTTTTTGAAAAATGATTGTTTTGATTATGTGATCTGTAATTTTGTGGTTAGTGCACTATCCGAAACTAAGAATTTACTTTTAACTTCTGTACTTAGAGAATTTTACCGCGTGTTAAAAGAGGATGGGATGCTGGTCATCATAGATTACCATCCATTTAGACCAGACGATACACCATCTTCATTACATGATGTCCAAACACAATTATGGAGGATGGAAAATGCAATTTCCGAATTACTTGGGGAAGGACATCTAGAAGAAATACATCCTGAGATCCTGGCAAAAGAATTGAGATCCATCGGTTTCAAGGATACAGATTTTTCTATATTGATGGAAGAAGTGCCGTGGCCTATAGATCTGTTAAAAGAACATGAAAGTTTGATTATAAAGGATATTGAGGAATTAGATGATCAAGATCTAGAAGAATCTTTTAAAAAGAAGCTTAAAAGATTGATGGGCAGGGCTGAATCTGAACAAATTAGATCTGGTTCGATATACGAACTTAGAGCTGAACTATAAGAAACCAAAAATTTATATTACTTGATTCATATTCTATATCGAGGGTTGATAACTTGGACAATAGTATCAAAGCAAAACTGATCTTGATAACTTTAGTTATATTGAGTTTGTTACTAACCTGGTTCACTTTCTAAGTTCGCCGAAAGTGGTCACTCTCTCTGCGAAAGCATTATGCTTATGAATAGACTCTTCGCTTTCGCTTTTCACATCTACATGAGTAAAATCGGGTAGATGACTGTATTTTTCTAAAAGATTTGATAAAATGTCCCTTACTACATCTTCCACAAATTTCGGATTCTCATGGGCCTGCATAACAACCGCTGCTTCGTCGTCTCGTTTTAAAATTTCATGAGTAGGTGAAGAAAGTGAATCCTCGATTATATATATCAGATCATTAACCTCGATAGATTCACCATCAGGAACTTCTATCATAACTGTGCTTTTGTTTCTCTGGTTGTGGGTGATGAAAGGTATCTTATCCAAGGAATTTTTTAAATCGGGATATCTCTTGATGTAGAGATTTCTTACTGTTTCCATAGCACATGGACACGCATTTAATCCTAAAACGGTGACACCGATATATTTTCTTAATTCACCTTCTCTATAAGCTTCCGCTCTAGCTTTTATTTTATAATTCTCTAAACTAGATCGTCCTTTAGGGGATTCTTTTTCCAAAAAATAATCGGCACTGATATCGACTTCAGAATATGCAGCATATTCATGCCGATCTAATAATATTTCACACATCTGGGCTGTTAGATTCTCTAAACCTTTTACCGGCTCTCTTACGCTCTTATCAACAACCTCTCCAGTCACTTCAACATTACGGGACATATGTGAGCCTTTTTGCTCCGATGGAAGATCGACATAAACGTCTATCTCTGCATTCAAAGTAATATCCCCCCATGGTCTTCTAACAACTATAGGTTTTTTGACACCAGTAACTCCTACTCGGGTGATTTTGAACCGTTTTTCAGCTTTCATATTTTGTACGTCGCCGGAAGAATTCATATTACTAACTCAATTCAAGGTGATTATTAAACCCTTTTGTTAGTGTTTAATTTTATCTTGTATCCTTTTAAGCACTAATAAAGAACTATCCAACTCTCCTTTTTCCATAAAGTCAATTGTTTTATTTAACAATACTTTGAACTCTGAAAAGTCATCTTTAGATATGTCTAAATCATCATAATCTTTACTTCCCTTCTCTATACCGTCTAAAGTCTCGATCAAGGGTTCAAAGATTTCTTTAAAAGCATTGTTTATTAATTCCTCTGCTTCATCAAAATCCCCAACCTCTAGCTGTTCTCTAGCTTTACTAATCTTTTTATTGCATGCTAAAGTATTGATATCGAATTTTTCAGCCCAGAAGATCATGTTATACACCAGGGTAAATTTTTTCCTGATCTCGTTTTCAGTTTTATTTATAGTATCTTTGATGGTAAGTTCATTTCCACAGATAGGACAAACCCTCAATTCTATCAAAATATCAGAATTACATTTTTCGCAAACAATTCCCCTTTCTTGATCATTATCGTTCTGGTTATCCATCGACTTGGATAGCATAAAGTCAGTAAATATACTTTTTGAATAATCAGATATCTAAATATTCTAATTCAGCTTCAAATTCATCTAAATGGTCTTTTTTTATAGTTTTTGGATCTACAGCTAAGATAAAAATACCATCTTCTATGGAAGTTATATCTTGTATCTCAAGTATCGTTTTCAAAAGATCTTGAAATTTAAGATGAGAGAGGAGATACTCTATTCCATGAAGCATAAAGATACCTTTTTTCATTTTCATAAACGTCGAAGAAATTTTGGGTGCTTGTTTGCAAAAATCACGAGGTTTTATAGTGTTAATATCCTCAGTTCCTTCTACAGAACTCATCCAAAAGATAGGGAATTGAATTTCTTGATGTTTATCTCTAATTTTCGAAGGAAAAATTCTAGTAAAGCATAAACCGGGTATGTCTTGTTTTAAAGCCTGTGTAAAAATTTGAAAAGTTTCACTAGCGTCTTTTGAATTATCCTGGATCATATACGATTTACCGAAGTTTAAATCTGTTAGATCACTACTTTTCTTCTCTATACCCCGTAATTCAGAAAAATCGTCTTTAACCTTTTTATCAGATTTTATAACTTTATAGTGTCCTTTTCGTATTTTTGCTACATGATGATCTCCTAATAGACCAGATACTATACCCGCAGTATAGCCTGCTAGAAAATGGTCATCATCGATATTTGAATCAAATGGTTTGATCTCGATAGGATCATCTACATTGACGTCAAGTTTTGTTATACCTGAATGGATCGCGGTTAGAACGACTTTAGTTTTCAGTTCGTCATGCTCACATTTTTCTCCACTCAATTTCACGGTTTCTTTACCCCATTCGTAACCAAGATGGTATATAGCAAAGTTCGCTTCTTCTATATCCCCAATTTCTTCTATAGTCATCCGAAGATAGGGTATAATTCTTGTTGGCATCGAAACTAGGTCTGTCATTTTTTATCCCTCTTTGATAATATCTTTCCTAAGGAGTGAAATGCTTCTTCTACATTTTCTCCAGTTTTAGCACTAGTAAAATAATATGGAAAATCGAATCCTACTTCTTTTTTCTTTTCTTTTGCCCAATTCCAAAGGTCCTCAGGTGAAACTCTAGAAAAGTCAGGTAGTTTATCATATACATCTTGGTAGAAGTCAATCATTTCCTTATGTTCTTTTTTTAAATAGGTTTCAATATCCTCGTACATACTACTCTCGTAACCTTCGATGAGGTCAAATTTGTTTCCTATGATAACGAAAGGAATGTCACCTGTGATCTTGAAAACATCCGATACCCAGTTATCGAGATTTGTAAATGTTTTGTAACGTGTTTGGTCATAAACTATAACAGCTCCATCTGCTCCTGAATAATGAGATGCATGAAGATCTTCATTCATTTTCTGGCCGTAAATATCCCAAAGAAGAAATTTTAAATCTAAATCTGGTATCTCTTTTTTCTTAACGTTGACTCCTATAGTTGCAATATATCTGTCATCGAATTTCTGTTCAACGAATCTTCGAACCAGGGAGGTCTTTCCAACGCCCCCGTCACCTAAAAGTAAGATTTTTGCAGATTTAGATCCCATGGTATAACAGCTTCAAGATGGTATAAAAATGTATGTAGGTATTTATCAATAAATTTATCAAAGCTGGCAAACATAAGCAAAATATAATTAATCCTAGGGTTATGAATAAGTAGATGAAAGGCAAGGTTGTTAAAAGAAAGGTCAATCTATTAGGTCCTCAAGGTGTCGGTAAAACATCACTTATCATGAGATATGTTAAGAATGTTTTTGGGGATGAATACCTCAAAACTATTGGTACTAACATTTACACTAAGGACATATCATTTGAAGAAGGAGATATAAAACTAATAATTCAAGATATAATGGGAGAAAGTGGGTTTAAAACAGTTCGGGAAGGAGCTTACAAAGGCTCTACAGGGGCTATCGCTGTAGCCGATATTACTAGAACTGAAACTTTGAATAATTTATTGAATGATTGGATCCCCAGATATAAACGGTCATCTAGTGATGACAATCCCATCTTATTAGCGGTAAACAAGTTCGATCTTGAAAGCAAAAACATATCTACAGATCAATTAGAGGATGTTTACAATCTATTTGATCATGTCATCTTTACTTCAGCAAAGACTGGAAGGAATGTAGAATATCTTTTCAAAGAACTAGCATCTAGAGTTATATACAATATGCAGTTATCAGCTAGAGACATTGAAGATATCATTTTAAGTTATAAGTTGAATACGCCTAAAGAAATGTTAGACGCGTTGTTATCTATAAGCTCTCATTTAGGTGAAATGCCTTATAATATACGTGAAGGTCTACTTCAAGAAAGCGGAATAAACAAATTTGATCTTGATGAAGAGATTTTCTCTATCGAAGAGGATAAGGTTTTGAAATTTGCAAATGTGTTGATGTATTGGTATGATGAAAAAGAAGTAAAACGCGCTCATAAATTGATACAAAAAGTTGTAGATGAATATAAAGATTAGAAGATTAGTTGATAAAGAGGCACAATTTACTAATAGTTGATATGACCAATTAATTAGTGAAGATGAACCGAAATAGGGGGAAATATATAACGCTCGTGGCATCTGCTGTCATATTGTTGACTCTTTTAATCAGTCCTATATATAGCTCATCACCACTAAACTTTTTTGAGGAGTCAGGTGAAGAGATAAGAACCCTTTCACAAGGACCTTGGCCATCCTTTGGTAGGGATAAAAGTAACACTCGTTTAAGTCCTTATAATACTAGTCATATAGATGGAACATTAAACTGGAGTAGAGAAGTTGGTTTAGCAATAAGGTCATCTCCCGCTATTGGATCTAACGATGTGTTATATTATGGCGGTTACGATAATACTCTTTATGCAGTTGACGTGGATGATGGCGAGGAGAAATGGAGTTACACAACTGGTGGTATAATCATATCTTCTCCGGCTGTATCTGAAGATGAGACCATTTATTTTGGTTCTGGTGATAATCATATTTATGCTTTAAATCCCGACGGAACTTTAAAGTGGAGATATGAAACTGGAGAAGTGGTATATTCTTCTCCAACAGTAGATGAAGATGGTAATGTTTATGTTGGGTCCTATGACGGTAATCTATATTCTATAAACGAGGATGGGGAGCTTAATTGGAAATTTAGTTCAAGATCCTGGTTATGGTCATCACCTTCTATTTCTGAAGAAGGTATCGTCTACGTAGGTTCTGGTGATAATAATCTTTATGCTATCGATAAGACTGATGGAGCAGAATTATGGAATTACAGCACCGGGGGTTACATCTATTCATCCCCAGCCATCGGAGAAAATGGAATATATTTTGGTTCTTATGATGGTACTCTTTATGCATTAGATCGTGATGGTGATCTCAAATGGAATTTTGATTCTGATTCCCGTATACATTCATCTCCTGCAGTTGACCAAGAGGGGACGATTTACTTTGGTTCAAGAGATGGTGAGATGTATGCAGTGAGGGACGGTTTAAAACTATGGTCTTTTGAAACAAGTGATGGTATCAGGTCATCTCCAGCAGTAAGTGCTGATGGTTATATCTACTTTGGTTCTTCTGATGGTTTTATTTACTCTTTGAACAGTGTTGGTGAAAAAGTTTGGTCATACGAAACTGATCGTGGTGTTTATTCATCACCTGCCATAGGTGAAGACGGGAAAATATTTGTAGGCTCTCTGGACGGAGTGATGCATTCATTTACTGGTACTGACAATGATTTGGACCTAGATATCGAGATTTGGCGTGAAGTAGAGATCTCTGTAAAGATGTCTGGACGTATCAATAATCGATTATCAGTAGTTCTAGAAAAAGATGATGATGTATTAGAAAATATGGAATTGATTAGGGAACCAGGCAAACCACAGACAGATACGATCACTATCCGATATAAAGAGTTAAATGATTACACTTTAAATTTGGAATATTTATCTGAAGAAAAGGGTTCAAATCCTGTATGGATAAAGTTTTCTTCCGGCAATAGGTCTAACACGATATTTGAGAATTTCAACTATTACCATGAGCAAGGACATGAGAAATCTTATGATATCAATGAAGAAATTGATGATATGGTATCGAAAGTAAGAGAAATTCATTTTTCAATAGGCGGTGAGCTGGATATAGACGAAATTTCATCTAGTGAATGGAATTTTGGTGATGGAAACACGAGTGAAGGAGTATATGTTGTTCACAGATATTCCTCATCAGGCGTATACAATATAACCTTAAACGTGTTTTATGAGGATGGGACTATCATTTCTTTAGAAGATATTGTAATAATAGACGATAGCTTGGATGAATCATGGCATAGAAGTTATTACAGTGCAGCATCAAATGCCTACTCAAGAAGAGGATATCTAGATCTTAGACCTATATGAATGATAATTTGTTTTATTTACGAAAGGATTAAGTACGATATAATTACAAATCTAATAAGTTGAGTAAAATCTAGAATTAGAGGTATTAAACGTGCAAACTGAAGATATAATCTCGGCATGGTTGATATGCTTGTTATTTCTCCCTACAGTAGGAGCTACAAGTCCATATTCTAATGAGATCTTAGATGATGATTTGCATGATCTAGAAGTAAATATATCCCCCGAATCTGTTTTAAACACTTCACAGGAAAAGCCTAGTGATCCTATCCCATATGATGGGGAAATAGGCTTGAATTCTACACCAAAATTATCTGTTTCAGTCGATCATCCTGATGGCTTAGACATGGATGTTTCATTTTATAATAATGATACTGATCTACTTATAGAAACAGTTCACAGCGTTTCAAGCGGTGAAAGAGCAGAGGTCATTTGGAACAATCGAAACCCTGAAACTCAGTATAACTGGCATGTAGTTGTCGATGATGGTGAAAACGAAACTGAAGGAGGTCCTTGGAGTTTTACAACGGCTGGAATCGATTATGTTGAGATCACTGACGAAGTAAATGGTACTGCTCTAGATGACCAAGATGTACCACCAAATTTTGAGCATTGGGGATATCTTTCAACCTACAATCATACATACGGTTTTTTTGATAACCCAACAGGAGATTGGGATGCTAGTGGTGACGCAGAGCTTTTAGAGGCTAACGAATTAGGTTATAACGGGATAGATGTCGGAGATACAGCAGGAGATGTGTGGTTCAATGTTACATCATTACGTGATGGATATCAAGCTAGTGTGAAATATAATGTTATCATAGATGGTGTAGATTATATCGAGATCACCGATTCACCCGGAGGTCAATCTCTAGATGATGAATCCGTCGAGATCGGTCATCGGGTAAGAGGATATTGTTCAGTATACAATGAATCTAGCGGTTATCTTTATACTGTTGAAGGCAATTGGTCTGCAGAAGGTGGAGACTCTTTTTTACTCGAAGAGAGTACAAACGAATCCAATGTCATAGATGTAGGTTACGAAGCTGGTCCGGTCTGGTTAAACCTTAGTTACGAAGAATTTTCTGATAGTGTCCAATTCGAAGTTCTCACACCTGAACCAGATGAAATAATAATCACTTCAGAACCAGATGGAGAACCAGTAATCTATGGAGAAGTGCCAGTTGGATACGAGGTATGGGGTGATGCATCAGGTTACAACGAAACTTCAGGGTATATAGGTACAGTTGAAGTAGACTGGAGTGTTGAATACGAGGAAGGCATGGATCCAACTTTAGGACCGTCGCCTTCAGAAGCAAGCTGGATTGATGTAGGAACTTCTTCGGGAGAGCTCGAATGGAAAGCATCTTACTCAAGGAATAACTACTGGGTAAATGATACGGTTGTATTTGTTGTTGAACCTCCAAATATAGATCACATCGGGATCACAGATGATGGCGAGGAGATATCAGGAGGTTCCGTACCAGTGAACCATACGGAGGAAGTAGAACTATCCGCTTTTAATGAAACCTCAGGTTTTATTGAATTTGTTAACGGTGATTGGACCGTGGAAGGCGGTGATGCATTTTTACTCAACGGTACTTCGGGAACTGAAAATATAATAAATGTGGGAACTATACCTGGGGAAGTTGTTCTCACTGCCCAATATAACGATTTTGAGGATGAAGTCGTTTTCGACGTAAAGGACCCTACGATAGACCATATCTTTATCGTAAAAAACAAGGAAGAGCCGACAGATTCAATCATTGAAGATATCAATCTAGATGCAGGAGAAGATTTGAGAGGTTACTCTGCTGGATTTAATGATACAATAGGGTTTGTTGAACTGGTGGAGGTTGACTGGTTCGTTGAAAACTACGACGGAGCTGAAGCTGAGGTCAGCCCTAGTACAGGTAACACTAGTGTATTTCAAGCTGGTCCGTATGGTGGCGAAGCTGAGTGGATAGCTGAATATTATGATTCCATTAATTTCACTGTATCTGTAAGTATCAATGCACCGTCTATCGATAAAATTCAATTGATGGACGAAGCGGGTGGGACCGGTAGTGTGGTTGAAAACATCACTTTAGACCTGGATGAAAACATCACATTGTATTCAGCTGGATATAATTACACATTCGGTTATCAAAGGGATGTTGAGTGTGAATGGATTTTGGATAACGATGAGATCGGTTACTTAAATGAAACTTTTAGTGAAACATCTACATTTTTTTCTAGTGGATTGGGTGCCGGCAGTATTACAGTTCATCACGGGATGATCTATAACTCTTCTACAATAGAGGTAGTTGATTACAGAACTCCAAAAATCCAGGGTGAAATACCAGATTTAGAACTTGAGAAGGATTTTGGAATTCATGAGATCGATTTATCCGATCTCGCCTTTGATGAACATGATACTCTATCAGAGATGGAATGGTATATTACGGGATACAACAGTAACGTGATCTCAGTTTATGGCGAGAATCAAACAGGGAACCATATAATATCCCTTTTATCCAGGGAGAATGCAGTTGGTTCGATGGAAGTTACATATTGGCTTGTAAACAGTGCTGGTAACAAAGCTTCTCAAAGGGCATGGATAAATGTGACCACTATTTATGAATCACCAGAGATCAGAAGATGTCCAGATCTATATGTTTTACATGATGAACCTTACCGATTCGATTATTCTCCTTACATAATTTATGATGAAAATCGGTTTGATGAGTTAATCTTAGAGACCGATGATACTGAATATACTGATGTCAGAGGTTTGAGAGTAACCTATGAATACCCAAGAAGTATGCTTGGTGAAGAGAGATTGGTCACCATCACGGTTTCTGACGGTCAGGAAAGTGTTTCAACAACGATCACAGTCACAGTCACATCTAATACACCCCCTGTTGAAGTAGAAAAGTTACCTGATTTAACGATAGATCAGGGTGAGACTAAAGAGAGCGTTTTTGATCTAGATGATTATTTTGAAGATCCAGATGGTGATCCACTTTACATGAGTTATGGTTATACATACTTGACGATCACTATACATGACGACCATACAGTTGATATCCGTGCAGATGGGAACTGGCATGGGGTCGAGAGGGTGACATTTAGAGCTAAAGATCCTGTTGGGGCCATTGTAGAACAGACTATCAATGTAACAGTTTTCCCTGTAAATTATCCTCCTGAGATCAAAGAGCTACCACCGTTTGTAGTTCGATACGATGAGCCCTATGTTTTCGACTTAGAATTCTATATCAATGACCCTGATAACGAAACTCATGAATTGACCATAACTACAGATAGTCCAGACCATGTTTCGGTAAGTGGTACTAAATTGATCATGAACTACCCCAGAGAATTAGGTGATATGGAGGTCAATTATACAGTACCTTTAGAGGTGTATGTATCAGACGGGATCGATAGCGTTTCAGAGGTCACCACCGTTAAGGTAGGGACCTACTATCCTCCAGAACTAGTTATACCTCTTCATGATGTAGCATTCAAAGAAAATGAACGATTGATCAATGCTTTCGAACTAGACAATCATTTTTTAGATAGACAAAATGATACTATGTATTTTAGCTCGGGGAATGAAAACATAGAGGTTGTTATCCATGAAAATAGCTCAGTTGATTTTTATGCTCCAGAAAATTGGAATGGCCAAGAATTGATAACGATCAGAGCAACTAATTCTGTTGGTGCATTGATGGAAGATTCATTAACTGTTACGGTAATACCAGTTAATAACCCACCAAAGATTTCCGATATACCTTTACAGGAAGGTGTCGTTGGTCAGAGTTGGATACTTGATATAGACCATTACATATCAGATATAGATAACGAATCTCACGAGTTGGAAGTGATCGTTGATGACCCTAATGTTCAAGTTTTTGGCCATAAACTATTATTTGAATACGACGATCCTGGCGAATATAATGTAACAATCATGGTCAGTGATGGTTTGGATACTACTACAGGTTATTTAGAAGTTAAGGTTGTAGATGATGAAAGTAGCGATATTGCAAATCTTTTATTTTTATTAGGCTTAATCCCAATCGGTATAGTCGGTGCTGTTTTTTATTTGAGAAAGACTAAATATACTATAGAAGATATCTTTTTGATACATGATTCTGGGGTTTTAATTAAACACATCACAAGGACATTAAAGGCTGAAAGAGATGAAGATATATTGGCCGGCATGTTCACCGCAGTGCAAAATTTTGTAGATGATGCCTTCGCTGAAAATGATAGTGAAAGTTTGAAAAAGATGGAATACGGTGACAAAAAGGTCCTTGTTCATAAAGGTAAACATGTCATTTTAGCCGTCTTTATTTCTGGAGACGAACCTAAATGGACTCTAGAAGGGATGAAAAACCTCGTGTCAGATATAGAAGAAAGGTATGGTGAATCCGTCGAAAACTATTCTGGAGATATCAGTGAATTAAAAGATATTGAAAACATACTTAAATCCCTCCATCAAGGCAGAGGAAAGTATCGTCAAGGGGATTGGAAGAAGTATAAATGAGTTTAACTTATCCATGTCATTTATATAGCTCCTAATTCTCATGTAAATATAGTGAATTATATGCCAACAGAAGAAGAAATTATCGATAGGTTAAAAGAAGTCATGGACCCACATACAGGAACAGATGTCTATTCTATGGGATTGATCTCTGATCTTAAAATAGAGGATGGTTCTGTGAGTTTGACCTTCACACCAACAACACCCTTTTGTCCTATGGGAATCCAATTGGCTGTTAAAATAAAGGAAAATCTTTCTTCAATGGAAGATCTTTCTGAAGACGATGTTTATGTTAAGATCGAGGGACATATAAATCAGGATGCGATAAATAAGAAATTATCACCTCAAGGTGAATGATTTGGAACTACATCCGAACTGTGTTCCCTGTGTCCTAAAAAGAGTTTTGTTTGAAGCACGTTTAGTTGATCCATCTAAAGAAAGAGAGGTAGTTGAAAACGTGTTGGACATCCTTTCAGAAGATTTTGAAGAAGGGGCTGTATCTGCTGAGATTGCTACCAAGATACATGGAAAGGTTTACGAAATACTTGGTACAGACGATCCTTATCATGAGCTTAAAAAAAGAAGTAACATGGTAGCTGAAAAACTATTGCCCAAAGCAAAAAAGTTAGTTAAAAAGAAAGGCTTTAGAGGTGCTGTTTTAGCTTCGATAGCTGGAAATGTTTTAGATTTCGGATACAGGGATGATATGAACACCCCAGAATATTTAGAAAAGGAATTCGATAACATAGTTGCAGAAGGACTAGGTTGGGATGATATAGATGAAATTGAAGAACTAGTGGAAAAAGGTGAAGATATTGTATTCTTTACAGATAACACCGGAGAAGTAGTTTTTGATACTCTTTTGATGGAAAGAATAAAGGAATATGATGTTCATCTTACTGTGGTCGTGAAAGGGGAGCCTATACTCACTGATGCGACTATGGATGATGCTATTAAATATGATATAGATGAGATCGCTGATCAACTTGAAACGACAGGGGGATATGCAGTTGGTGTTGATTTTAATAAATTAGATTCAGAATTGCTGAGAAAATTGGAAGAGACTGATCTTATTATCGCTAAAGGTATGGCAAATTGGGAATCATTTTCCGAAAAAGATTATAGACCGATCGCTTTTTTAACTAGAAGCAAATGTAAGCCGGTCTCTAAGACCATGGGAGTACCTTACAACGTTAATGTTGCCAAGTTATTTCAGTGAAGAATAACGGTAACCCGATAAGGTTTCAGCGACTACAGTCCAAGGTTTCATCATCCTATCTGATATAGAAACTATTTCGTCTGCCCATTCGTAAACTGGGCTGACAAAGTCTCCCGACGGGAACCCTCCTATTATTACGATATAATCTTTAGTCCTTGAAAATACTTTGGAAGGATCCTTTTTGGTTCCCTTTGGGGACATTGCAATTTTTTTACCGACTTCATCTTTTAGAGCTTCGGCCAATGTTTGTTCATTAAATGAGATATTTTTTGCCTTGTAGCCTTGAACGATACCAATGATCAATCTTTTGAAATCTTTTAATCTGTCTGGTATCTTTGCATCTGCTTCGAATCTAAAAACTTTATTCTCTCTTGTATGTATTATAGTTCTTATTTCACGTTCTTCTGCCAATCTACAATTCTGGGCTAGAAGTAATGAAAAATGTATTAAATCAGGGCGTGAATCTTCTAACTCGATATCTTGAGGACCGGTCTTCAACATACAATCAGCTAATACTAATGTTAACATTTTGTCACCATCTATTCTTCTCGAA
>CAYNQI010000016.1:0-14980 GCA_964399335.1 uncultured Thermoplasmata archaeon
TGAAAACCAAAGAGAAAGTTGGTATTAAAAGTTACGCTGGATACGTGCCAAGATACAGGATCAAACCAAAAGAGATCGGTGAAGTATGGGGTAAAGATGGAGAAACTATGGGTAAGGGACTCAGGATTAACAGTAAATCGGTTCCTTCACCTGATGAAGATGTGATAACGATAGCAACTCAAGCTGCTAGATGGGCTATGGAAAGAGCAAGAATCAAAGGTATCGATATAGGTGCTATCTATGTGGGCTCAGAATCACATCCATATGCTGTTAAACCAACTGCAACGATAGTTGGAGCAGCTATAGGTGCTACACCTTTGATGACAGCTGCAGATTATGAATTTGCATGTAAAGCCGGTACCGCTGGATTCCAAACTTGCATGGGCTTGGTATCATCAGGGATGATAAAAAACGGAATGGCTATCGGAGCTGACACGTCACAAGGTGCCCCTGGAGATGCTTTAGAATACTCGGCAGCTGCTGGTGGTGCTGCTTATATTATAGGCACAGAGGACATCCTAGCAGAGATAAAACACACATGTTCCTTTACTACAGATACACCAGATTTCTGGAGAAGAGAGGGACAAAAATACCCCTCGCACGGAGGAAGATTCACTGGCAAACCTGCCTATTTTAAACATATAACTGAGTGTACAAACAATTTGATGGAAGAATCTGAAACGGTACCAGACGATTATGATTATGCAGTGTTCCATCAACCTAACGGAAAATTCCCTGTTAAAGTAGCTAAAAAATTAGGATTTTCAAAAGAACAGATCGATCCTGGTTTATTAGTTACAAGGATTGGAAATACTTATTCAGGTGCTGTTCCCTTGGGTTTGGCAGCAACGTTAGATCAAACAGAACCGGGTGATAGAATTTTGGTGACTGCTTATGGATCTGGTGCTGGTTGTGACAGTTTTGACATTGAAGTCACGGAGAATATAAAAAAGATAAAAAATGATGAAGTACCGACTATCCAAGAAGTAATCTCCGATGAAGAGTTCATACCGTATTCTATCTATGCTAAATTCCGAAGGAAAATAGAAGGAGGTCATTAAAATGAGAGACGTAGCGATAATAGGTATTGGAGAAACACAAATAGGTGAACTTTGGGACAAGTCACTTAGAGAATTGGGTATAGAAGCAGGTCTAAAGGCAATACGTGACGCTGGTGTTTCTGGAGAAGAAGTTGATATGCTCTATGTTGGAAATATGTCAGCAGGCAAGTTGATCAATCAAGAACATGTTGCCCCCATGATCGCTGATTATGCAGGTTTAGATGATGTTCCTGCTGTCAGAATAGAATCCGGTGGTGCCTCAGGAGGGATGGCTTTAGCTGAGGGATATATTTCAGTAGCATCCGGCCTAGATGATATCGTTGTCGTTGGTGGTGCAGAAAAGATGACCGATGTGAATGATGAGGAAGCAAAAAAGATATTGTCTTCAACTGCAGATCAAGAATGGGAAACAGTGTGTGGGGCTACATTTGATTCATTACACGCAATGATGGCCCGTTATCACATGAATAAGTATGGAACCACTAAAGAGCAGCTTGCAGAAGTGATAGTTAAGAACCATTCGAACGCATCTAAAAATCCAAACGCACAATATCCTAGAGAGATACCTAAGAATTTCGTCATGAATGCTCCCATGGTTTCAGACCCCCTGGGAATGTTTGATTGTGCTCCACTTTCTGATGGTGGAGCTGCTGTGGTCTTATGTCCAGCAGAATATGTGGATAGTTATAAAGGAGAACCAGTGAAGATATTAGGAGCCGGTCACGGAGCAGATCATATAGCTCTTCATGATCGAAGAGAGATAGGGAGTATGAAAGCCACTAGGATAGCTGCTGAGAAGGCCTTCGAACACTCAAAAATATCCCCGAAAGATATAGATCTTGCAGAAGTTCATGACAACTATTCTATAAGTGAAATCGTAGCAATCGAAGATCTGGGATTCTTCAAAAAAGGAGGAGGGGGACAAGCAACAGAAGATGGTAGGACAGCTTTGAATTCAGAGGTCTCTATAAACACTTCTGGTGGATTAAAAGCTAAAGGACAACCAGTAGGAGCTGTAGGTATCAACCAAGCTATCGAAGCTACTATTCAACTTCGAGGTGATGCTGGTGATAGGCAAGTAGAAGATGCAAGATATGGATTAACCCATAATGTAGGTGGGACCGGTGCTAGTGCTGTTGTTCATATATTTGAGAGGTGGTCTGAATGACGACCCCTAGATTCTGGAGAGAGATAGAACAGAGATATCGGGGTATCGGAGTGCAGTGTGAAATTTGTGATAGGGTGTATTTCCCACCAAGGGAGATATGTCCTCACTGTCGTAGAGAAAGCTTCGGAAAGATGAATGAACGTGAACTGAGTGGAAAGGGAAAGGTTTTGACATACACCGAAGTACATGATCCACATCCGGATTTCAAGATGTTAACTCCATATATAATGGCTATAATTGAAATGGAGGAAGATGTTAGAGTTACGGGACAAATAGTAGACATAGACTACGAGAAAGTAGAAACTGGTATGGAAGTAAAAGCTACGATGAGAAGGCTTGGTGAAGAAAGCCCGGAAGGTATAATCTACTACGGATATAAGTTCACTCCCATAAAAGAGATAAAAGAGTGATAAAATCCCTTTAAAACCCTTTAATTTTTCTTTTCTTTAAAAAAGTTTTAAAATAATGAGGACATACTCAACCAGATAATATGGATGTTTTCAAAGCCATCGAAGAAAGACAAAGTATAAGAAATTACACGGGTAAGGGAATACGAAAGAAAGATATGTTAAAATTACTTGATGCTGCAAGAAATTCTCCATCTGCTAAGAATCTTCAGCCATGGGAATTAGTCGTTGTAACAAAAGATAGTCTCAAAAAAGAAATGATCGAAATATTTCATAACCAAGCATTCATTGAAGATGCTGGGGCTATTATTATTGGTCTTACCGAGAATGAAAAATGGGCGGATATAGATCTTGCTATCGCTCTTGATCATCTATCTTTAGCTGCCACTTCATTAGGTATGGGAACATGTTGGTTAGGTGCATTTAAGTCAGTAAAATTAAGAGAAAGGTTGAACATACCTGATAATTTCAATATAAAGGTATGTATGTCTGTTGGATACCCAAGTAATACAGATAAACCTCCTGTGAAAAAAAGTGTTCACGAGCTTGTAAGTTGGAATATGTACGGAAATAGAAAAGATATAAGAAAATAGAAAGAAAGGTTTTTTGATTTTAACTAGTATGGTAGACTTTCGTGGTCCTCTAAATATTCCTCTTCAGCCCTATCCCGTAATTCTGTTCTTCTTATTTTACCGCTTATTGTTTTTGGAAGTTCTTCGACAAATTCTACCTGTCTTGGATATTTGTAAGGAGCGGTTACCTCTTTGACGTGCTCTTGTAGTTCTTTTTTAAGTTCATCGCTTGGTTCGTATCCTTCATTCAAAATAATGTAAGCTTTTACTATCTTTCCTCTGATTTCATCGGGAGCACCTATCACAGCTGGTTCTTGGACTGCAGGATGTTCTTGTAACGCACTTTCTACTTCGAATGGCCCGATCCTGTAACCCGAAGCTTTTATCACGTCATCAGACCGTCCAACGAACCAGAAATAACCGTCTTCGTCTTTGTAAGCCTTATCCCCTGTGTAATACCAATCACCTTCAAAAACTCCTGTGGTTTTTTCATCATCTTTCCAATATTCCTTAAACAAACCTGGAGGTCTCTCGGGAACTACCTTCAAGCCTATATGACCTTCTTCACCGACGTCTAGAATATTCTGATCATCATCTATTATCTCTACTTCATGTCCAGGTGTTGGTTTACCCATCGAACCGGCCTTAACTTCCATGGTAGGATAGTTTGCGACTAGTGCTACAGTTTCAGTTTGACCATAATAATCATAGATTCTTAGACCTGTATATTCTTCCCATTTGTCAATAACATCAGGATTTAATGGTTCTCCAGCACTAAGACAGTGACGTAAAGAACTAAGGTCGTAACTTTCTACATCTTCATTGATCATCATTTTATATATCGTAGGTGGGACACAGAAAGTCGTGATACCGTAATCTTGTAATATCTTCAAAGTTTTCTTTGGATCGAATCTACCTGTGATATTCTGTTGAACGATGGTAGCACCGACTATCCACTGACCGAAAAGCTTACCCCAAACAGCTTTAGCCCATCCATTATCTGCGATAGTCCAATTTGTATCTTCTGGGGTTAGATCTTGAACGTATCTTGCTGTAACTGTGTGGCCAATTGGATAAGAATGGGTATGAAGTACCATCTTAGGTTTACCAGTAGTTCCAGACGTGAAGTAAATCAGCAATGGGTCTTCACTTTTTGTAGCTTCTATATCATCTTTATTGAGTTCCGGAGAAGCTTCCTCCATAAGTGTTCTATATTCATCCCAACCATCTTTTTCCTCTTCAGAATTAATCAAAATGAAATTATTTAGAGATTTCATCCCTTCCTTATCTCTAACCTTATCTATTTTTTCGTGATTTGACCAATCCGTGACTATGGTGTTAGCCTCAGCCCGATTTATTCTATATCTGATGTCTTCAGGTGTAGCAAGATTGGGCGTAGGTATGGGCACCACTCCGAGCTTGATCATACCCAACATTGCAACATACCACTCGGGAATCCTATGTACTAGGATCATCGCTCTGTCGCCTTTTTTAATTCCTTTTTCCCTGAGGGCATTAGCAAATTTATTAGATAGGGTTTTAAGTTCCTGGAAGGTGTGCTTATCAGCATTCTCACCACTATTATCTACGGAGATAAGCGCTGTTTTGTCAGGATATTCTTTTGCTCTTTCATCCACTTCATCAAATGCAAAATTGTAAAATTCTGGAACTTTCCATTTGAACTCTTTTTTGACTTTTTCGTAATCATACATATTATGTTCATGTTCTTCGCTCATATGAATCACTGTCGAGGGGTATGAACAGCAAAAATAAAGATTTTGCCCTTCAAACCAAAATAAGAAAAGTTTTATATTGTCTATATTCTAGGGAAAGTTGGTAAGATGAGTGAGAGAGTAATCGTTATAGGGAGTGGACCAGGCGGATACAAGAGTGCAGTCCATGCAGCTAAGAAAGGTTTAGATGTTAAATTGATTGAAAAAAGTGATGATATAGGTGGCGTATGTACTAATCATGGATGTATCCCATCAAAAGCCCTTTTATCTATTGCAGAGACTATTGATGATATACAAAATTCCAGGAGAAAAGGTATATCTTCGTCTATCGATGATATCGATCTTAATAAAGCCCAGATGGTAAAAAACAGGGCAGTAAAAACATCTCAAAAGGGTATCATTAACCAGCTTGAGGAAAATGATATAGAGACAATAAAAGGCGAAGCAAAAATCAAGGATAAAAACACAGTTGACGTCGGTGGTGAAGTACATGAAGCAGACTATATCATTATTGCTACTGGTTCTGAACCGATAATACTGCCAGGTTTGGATGTAGATGAAGAGAACATCTTGACTAGCAGAGGAGTGTTAAAATTAGATGAGATTCCAGAAGATATACTTATCATCGGTGGAGGGTATATCGGAATAGAGCTTGCTTTCGTACTATCATCTTTTGGAAGTAAAGTGACTATAGTTGAATTGATGGACAATATTTTGCCTAATATGGACCAAGACTTAGCTGCAGAAATTGAAAGTGTTCTCAAAAGAAAGAGGATTAAGGTCATAACGGGTTCTAAAGTTTCAGAAGTCGAAGGTGATTCACCTTTTGAAGTAAAGATAGAAGGTAAAGAGAACAAGACTATCAAAGCAGAAAAAATACTGTGTGCTGTAGGTAGAAAACCAACACCCCCTGAGACTGAATTAGATATTATAGGTCCTCATAACGAAATAATCACAAATGATTTTATGGAAACCCCTGTAAAGAACGTATATGCAGTTGGTGATGTTACAGGTAAAATGATGTTAGCTCACGCAGCTTATAAACATGCAGAAATCGCTGTGAAAAATATAGTCGGGGAAGATACTCCTAAATTTTCACATTACAGTGTTCCTGCTGGGGTATACACTCATCCAGAAGCTGCCAGTATTGGATCAACTGAGGAAGAAGCTAGAGAAAAATACGAGGATATAAACATCGGTAAATACCCTATTTCAGCAAGCGGTAGGGGATACTCTACTGGTAACAGAACTGGTGTTGCAAAAGTCATAGCTCACGATGATAAAATTGTAGGTATGCATTTAGTATGCCCGGCTGCAACGGATATTATCATGGAAGGAACAATTGCTATGGAAGGTAATATAGGAGTTGATAAATTATCTGATATTATCCACCCCCATCCCACCTATTCAGAAGCTCTTAAAAAAGCAGCGGAAAAAGCACTACGATAAATATGTTGTCTGAATAAATTAAACCCAACAAAAATATCTAAAATGATTTACACCTAATTAAGCCTTAATTTTACTAAGTTTTATAAGTGCCTGAGACTTATTGAGCATGGCATCTCTATAATCTCCTTGGATCTCCAAAGCTTTGTCATAGCATTCTAGTGCTTCAGAATAATTTCCACATCTAAAATTAACATTTCCTAAATTATTCCATGCAATAGCATACTCTTCGTCAATATTTATCGCATTAATTAAGCATTTTTTAGCTTTTTCCTGTGCACCAACCCTACTATAAGCTGTTCCTAAATTATTCCAAATAGCCTCGTTATCCCCTTCAAGATCAAGTGCTTTTTTAAACTTTCTTATAGAATCCTCATATTCCCCCATGCTACAACTGTTTATTCCTTTGATATAGTAAGGGATTGCTTTCTCTTCAGATACGGGACAGGTTTTACTAATATTTTCATAGTAATTTCCAGAATCTTGATAATTAGAGAATCTTTTTGAAAGTGAAACTGATTTGGTTTCATAACTCCCAATAGTTTCCTTATACCACGTGGCAGTACCGCTCATGACCATCACTGATCCTAATCCCAATGGCAATATAATCGTATATTCAAGATGGGAGATCTGAACAGAATAAAATATCAATGTCAATCCTGCAACGAACAATATACAGATACCTGAAAACCAAAGCATATAATAATGAAATTTTTTGGGTAAACTATAATCTAAAATCCAAAAAATCCCCAATGCAGTAGCCGTCATCCCAGCACTAGCTAACAATGGAATATTTAAATTGAGGATATACCTACTCGTCGGAATAAATGATGAGATTATTATACCTATCAAATATCCCACAAACCCTATGGAAGAATATGAAATAATTTCATCTTTAAATGCATATACAGTTAATATGCCCAATCCAAAGAATAGACCTATCAAGATCAATCCAAGTTCACCAAAGTAATTAAAATCAGATGTCCTGTAGGTCGTAAAATATATACCTCCAAAAGCTAAAAGAGATAAACTAGAAACCGGTACTTCGTAATCTTTTGCTTTATACAAAATATTTTTTAAACTATGTTGAATATGAGATTCTACAAAATCAGGTTCTGGTCTAGATTTTTTTAAAGATGGTTTAGATTTAGAAACAACCGAGGGTTCTGATTTAACTGTTTGAGAAACTCTAGTAGCTTTTGATAAAATCGTTTTCTCACTAATCGTTTCTTTTTCTCCAACAACTTCGTCTAAAGACTGATCGCAAACACTACAAAATTCGCTATCTTTACTTATATAAGATTTACAGGTTGGACATCTTATCCAATCATCATCTTTTTTGAAATCTTCTACAGACTTTTCCTCATCTTCAATCTCTGTCTTTAATCCATCAGCATCATATTCCAATCCCTTTTCTTTAAGATCACTTGTAGATTCTGTTTGATCCGGCTTATCTTCAATTTCTGCTTTTTCTTCGTCATATCGACTTTTCAAAATAGACTCGATTTCCTCATTAAGTTTAATATCAAATTCGTCCTCATCCTCTTCTAAATCTATTTCATCGGAAGTTGGTGCAAAATCACCTAAATCATCTTCATCTATTTCATCCCCAGTGATTTGCTCTTCATCATCCATTAATTCACTTAAATCAAAATCGTCTTCTTCAAGCTCTTCATAATCTTCTTCAAATTCATCAATATCTTGGTCTTCAAGCTCTTCATCCAACGTTTCTTCTGTATTCAAAGTTTCAGAGGGTTCTTCTTCTACTTCTGAATGATCGTAACTTTCTGCAGGTTCAATATCACTTTCCCCTAAATCTGATTGACATATAGAACAGGTCTCAGCACTAGCACTTACCATGGCGCCACAACTTGTACATAAATATAATTCCACTTCGTCTTCTTCATATTCCTTTGAACCATCATCAGTTTGGCCAAAGAATTTTTTTATGACCTCTTCTTGGTCAGTTTCTGCGACGGAAACCTCCTCTTTTTCGATGTCTTTTTTTGCAAACTCCATATCGCTTCCGCATATCGAACATCTTTCCTTTTGATCTTTTACAAAAGCTCCACAAGCATCACAGATAGCCAAATTTCCATCTGTATAATCAATATGAGATCCATCAACTGTTTCTATTTCTGGGGTCTCTGAAGATAAACTGCCGCAAACAGGACATCTTTCATTTTCATTTCTTAAAAAAGCTCCACACACTGTACAAACGTCTACCTTACTCTCATCTCTTGAGGTTATATCTTCCCTCTCAGATCCAATTTCCTCTTCTGTCTTTTCAGAAAGACCAAGTGCTTTTTTAAGCGTATTAACGTCATCATCCATAGAATGGTCTTCAACATCATATGGTTCTAACTCGGTATCGATAGCTTCTTTTGTAAACTCATGATGACAAATAGGACATTCTTCTACAGAGTTATTAGATATCCATCCACAATTCCCACAAATTTTTGCATTATCTCCTACATGGAGTCCCTCTGCTGTAGTACTAGTTGATTCCGGTTCTTTATAAAATTCATCTTCAGATTTTTCTTCTACTTCAAAAGCTTCTACTTCCTCTTTCGAAACATGGGAATCTTCAATATCCTCGTCTTCATACAAAAATTCTTCATCAATCTCACTTAACAATTCAGGTTCTATTTCTTGAAGTTCCTCTGTTTCTTTTTCTTCGGATACCTCTTGTTCTAATCCCTCATTTAATTCTTCAGCTATACTTTCAAATGATTTTTCGGGCTCTATTACTTCTTCCTGCCCTACGTCTAATTCATCTATTACTTCTAGATCTATTTCTTCTTGGACTTCTTGAACACCCTCTTCGTCTGGTATTTCTGGCTCTATTTCCTCCTCATATTCCTCAGGTATATCTTCTTCTTCAATATCCTCGGAGAAAGTAAATCCACAATTCGGGCAGTCCGTTGATTTTACACTAACAAAAGCTCCACAATTAGTACATAAGAAAAGTCCATCCTCCTCTTCTTTTTCTTCAGTCTTTTCCTGGATAACTTCTTCTGTGATTTCTTGTTCTACTTCCTCTTCTACTTCCTCTTCTATCTCCCCCATACTTGTTCCACAATATTTACAAACCTCAGAATCTGCACTTACAAAAGAACCGCAGTTAGTGCAAAGATAAAGTGAACCATCTTCTTCTTGAGTTTCATCTAAATCTTCGTCTGCATCATCATTTCCCTCCTCATCGATTTCATCGTCTATATCCTCCATAATTGCTCCACAATTCGAACAGCGTTTAGATTCTTCCCCGACGAAAGCACCACATTCATCACAAAGATAAAGCCCTCCTTTTTCTTTAGTTTCCTCAATAGTTTTTACAATATCACTAGCTATAGATTCACCTATGCCTTCTATAGAAGTTATACTCTCAACATCTATATCATCTAAATCTTTAATATCGGAATATCCAGCTTTAACAATATTCTTAGCTCTAGAAGAACCAACTCCAGATATTTGTTTTAAAGCATTTAAAACATTGAATTCATCATTATCAAGGGACTGTCCTGGTAATTCTTGATCACATTTTTTACATTTAACAGAATCCAGAGAATTTACAGTGCCACACTCTTCACATTTTATTTTATTGCTACTCAAATTATGGCACCTCCCCTTTATTTTTATTTGGCATATATATACTTTTCTCAGCGGTGGGAATGATTATAACGTTAACCAACTGTATCACCTCTGTATATTTCTGTTAGCCTGTCCTCATTATGGTATACGTGCTGAGAATCTGTATCATTATTTTGCATTGATTTGTTTCCTTCTTTTTTACGTCTATATATAAACATCCCGACAAACAATCCTATTGTTGATAATACTGGAATGAATATGTCAGAAAATTCTGAGATAGTTGTAACATCAGTGACAGTATCAGATACTGATGAATCCCTAGTAGAAGTAGCTGTAAGTGTACTTACATCCTCGACTCCAGATTCTGCATTCCCAGGTATCTCAACACCAAGTGTAACATCTATAGATTCTCCCATCTTTAATTTCCCTGTATCTGGGTTTCCACTTCCTGTAGAATCCCATTCAGAATCGACATAATCCCAGTTCCCATCTCCACCATAATCAATAGCTATTACATTGCCATCTCCATCATAAAGAGTTAAATTAAAGCCTTGAGAGGAAGAAACACTCAACTCAAAACGATCGTTACCCCTACCCAGATTAGTTATGGTATGATCATACAACACCTCAGTACCAGCTTCTCCTTCACCTTCTCGATCCGGATCAACCTCCACATCAGCAGGTATTTGGAATAATCCATCGTCTTCAGATACAGCTTCTTCGTAGTCAGTAGCTGTCACCTCTGCCTGGTACTCACCAACATTTGCTTCTTCATCTAAATCATATTCACCTTCATAGGTCAAAGTACCTTCTGAAGAAGATAATGAATCAAGTGGGTACATATCAATATTTTCCCCTATTAGCTCCCCATCAGGATTATATATATCCAAGGTTGCCTCCATAATATTTTGTGTTCCATACGGATCGGAAACATCAGCTCTAACTGTAACTGTATCACCTGCACTGAAGGTATCAGTCTGTTCACCATCTTTGTAAGTCCGGATATTCTCTAGATCAATATATGTATCTGTGTTAAGTTCAATACGGGAATCGAATTCAGATGAATCATAATACAAAGTCAAGTCATTAGTAGAGACACTTACCTCCAACTCAAGACGATTACCCTCCGAAAGTGTCCAATCAGTATTAATTGGGAATTCGTACCACCCTTCATCTTCTAAAGAACCTATTGAATGTTGACCTATCCTTTCACCTGATTCAAGCAGGCTAACCGTTACATCAGGACGTCTCCACCCATCACGATGAGGTTCGATGTATAGATAAACGTTTGAGGTACCTAGAAGTGTAAAATCACCAGCGAGTTCAGGTGATTGGTACCAAATTTGATCTCCCTGGAATCTATTTTGAACTGTATTATCACCTATTTGATTGTCTAATGTATCATCCTCATGTAGATATAGTGTTCTCATCACCGTCGGAGGGGGAACGCGAGTTGTTACTGCAGCATCATCAATTATATCATCTTCAGTTGAAGATGTTGCATATAATGCCGTTTCATCTGTTTCCCCTTCTATATCTGGTGGAACAAATTTTACGAGTGTGAAATCTATTGAATCTAACGCTTCTAAAGATACATCGGGATAGCCACTATCAGTACTATCCCATGACTGATCAATCCAATCCCAGTTACCTTTCCCCTCTTCATCAAGAGCAACGAGTTCTCCTCCAAAATATAACCCTGTTTCCCATCGGCGGCTTGATTCACCTACGCTTAGCTCATAGATATCGTCCATATTCCCTATATTTTCAACAGTAATACCATACTCTACACTAGAATCAGCATCTACTGTTTTGTAATTATCAGGGTAAACGAAAACGTCGTATTCTTTGGGTAATAAGAAATAACCAGACCCAATATCAGATATACCCTGTATATCTAATGCAGTGATATCGATCTCATATTTACCCCTAGTCACATCCTCAGGGATCTGGAAAGAAGTATAATATGTGGCACTATAAGGAGGATGATTATCATCATCTTCCAAAAAATCCATTTCAACGTTCTCTAAAAATATTTCACCATCAGGATCCAACACATCCATAGTGATATCAAAAATCACGTCAGCACTCACCGGATGAGAAACGTCAGTCCTTACTTCCACAATTTCTCCATAGTCAAAATCACTCCTTTGATTGCCATCTGAATCGTAAGTCCTTACGTCATCAACTTCGACAGTAGTATCTGTTGGTATGTTGATCCTAGAATCGTATTCATCATTATTATAATAAACTGACAGATGTAATCTACCATCATCCCCAAAAATTTCAGTGTTCATCGATAATGTATCCCCTGCAGATAGAGTATCTACCATAGGATCAATAGACACCATATACCACCCTTCATCAGAAACTCTGCTGATCTCACTATATCCAACAGTATTCCCTCCACTATCTAAAGATATATTGACCCCAGGAGCATGACGGCCTGTAGGATCTGGCTCTAGGTAAAGATGAACGGTCATGTCTGATGTGATGGAAAGATCACCTGCAAATGGTTCGGATTCCCATGAGTGTGAATCTGTTCCTCTATTATCTAATAAAACACTGAGTTCATTATTTCCTTCTTCAAGTGATAGAGAGTCTTCTTCTCTAAGATAGAATCTTAGATTTTCACTTGATTCAGTAAGGAGTTGATCTTCACCACCTACTATCTCCTCGGAATCTACAGAATTCGTTTCAGGATTATAACTGCTCAGATCATAACTATTAGAACCATCTTCGATATCGTTGAAGTGATTCATACGCTGATTGATACCCCGTATACTCTCTTCATCTATTGGAGATGTAACATCCATAGCATTAGTCCAGTCAGAGCTGACGAAGGACACTCTTGCTTCAGATTCAAGTTCTAAATCGATAGCTGTTTCCAAACTAGTTCGATTGATTGCAGTGTGTATTTCATCTATCATGGTCCATTCCCAGTCGTTACCCGATCCTTCATATTCAGTCAGATATGCCGAAGTAACTTCCATATTTCTACCTGTGATGTTAACCATATAATCTGCTCTGATGTCTAACCATGGTGCACTGTAACCCTCAGTTGGGTCAGTTTCGATAAATATCCTCATGAAATCATGACCCGTCCTAACTGGAATTGTTACTGGACCGATATACCGACTTACTTCTCTACCCCAATATCTTTCGGGAATTTTGGGGTCTTCGGGGATAGTAGTGTTCAACCATTTATCGGGACCATAGGGCCAATCAGCAACTCCATCACCATCTACATCTGGAAGAAGTTCACCATCAACCTCCACGAACATCTCGGAATCTGGAGTTCCATCGTTTGTAAAATCATTTGGATATGGGTCGTATATATCTGGTATTCCATCACCATCGGAATCTTTCAATTCAGGAGGCCTAGACCGATGATATGGGATGTCCTCACCACCCATCATGTTACCTTCAACTCCCACCTTAAACAAAGTTTCATCGTGTGAATACATGCTGTGTCTTCTGATATCTATATTTGGATTCCAGGTATCATGGGGAGTCAAATCGTCTAATGGATCGGTTCTATAAGCATATTCATCCCAGAATGCAAATGCTCCATCAACACGAGGTTCTTCAGGGATCTCATTTATATGTTTATTTTCCATTAATGGAGGGAAAATGGTAGATAATCCGTCTCTACAAAGGATATCGGCCAATCTTAGTCCAATAGGTTCTCTAGAAGTTGCTTCATCATTAATATACGCTGCTACGATGAACTCTCGAGGTTTAGGAGTTAATTCTAGATCCAATTCGATTGTAGCATTATTCTCAAAGTTTTCATATACCGCAATTGGTTCTCCGATAAATTCGCCATTAGTGTAATTTTGCATATCATAAATGAATACACTATCGATGTATTCTGAAGAATAGTCGTTATATTCTAAAACAATTGATTCCATTATTGCATCTTCAGATATAGAAATCGATTCAAAAGAAAATAAAGGTTCTAGTTCTCCAGATTCAACTACTTTCGGTCCAAATAATTCTGTAGAGGTCGCAATAGAATCTAGACCCTCCCATACTTTTCCAGCAGTGATGTCCCACCCACGGGGACTTTTTGAATGGATTACCATTGAAGGTTGTTTATCTTCTGCAAGACTACCTATCCAAAATCTTGCTTCCAACTCACTTCCTTCCGATATAGCTTGACCACCTCCAGAATTCCGGAATCCATTCCAATCATCAGATCCACGACTTTCATTGAATCTTTGAAGCGTAGTTCCTTCGATATTTTCACCCCATCCATATACTTCAAAAAGGTAATCTGCCTTTATATCTCCGATTTCATACCCATAATCTTCCACATCGATGAAGAAACGCACTGAATGCACACCCTCATCGATTTCAAACAATGTACCATTAGTTCGTAAATATAGATACATATATCCATCAGATTCCTTTAATTTGTATTCTCTAATATCTAAACTTTTGTCTTCTAATTCATCATTCTCTGGATCGTAATAAGCACGAACAGCGTGCCAATCATCAAAGTCACCATCTATTTCAACATCTATTTCAACAGGTACGTAAAGAAGATTTAACATTATTGGTATAGTTAAAAGAAAAATCATTATGACCACAGTCCCTAATCCTTTTTTAAACCAAGATGGAGGCATACCACGATGAGGTAAGCTACCTCCTTCACCAAGATCCATTCTATGTGATGCAAGGGTGTCTTTAATGAAACCCTCATCATCATTTGGTAAACCTCCTCCAACTAGACCATTTACCAGGCCATCTTCAGCAGGTAAACTGTTTTTCTCTTCGTCTTTTATAAAATCTGAATATACATCTTCTTCACCGGTCATCCCAACAATTCTATCAACTAATCCATCTTCATCCGGTATAGATTGGCTCTCTAAAACAGTATCAATAGTGCCATCAGTTGCAGTTTCTTTAAACACAACGTCCCCATTGTTTTTGTCTAATCCATTTACTAATCCGTTTATTTTTCCATTAACTTCACCGTTGATTTTTCCGTTAGTCA
>CAYNQI010000016.1:15080-22008 GCA_964399335.1 uncultured Thermoplasmata archaeon
AACCATTGATCTGACCATTTACTTTACCGTTTGTTTTTCCGTTTGTCAAACCATTGATCTGACCATTTACTTTACCGTTTGTTTTTCCGTTTGTCAAACCATTAATCCTTCCGTTAACCCTACCTTCAGCTTCACCATTACTCAAACCGTTCGTCCTTCCATTGGTTAGTCCTTTTTTATCGATTAATCTACTTTTCTCGTTCCCCCTTTCTTTATTATATCTTCCAAAAATTTTGTTAGAAATATTCTTAATCGATTCTGTAGGAGATAAACCTCCTTTAGCATCTTGTTCTGCTTTAACTTTAACTCTTTTCCCTTCAACAAATACTTCAACTAGCTTTAAATTGATTAATTTTGAATCTAACGAGTCAAAATTTAATTTGGTTTTATTATTTTCTGTAATTATATTTAAGATACCATCAATACATGAATTGATAGATATGGTGTTAGTTTTTTCCAACCCCTCATCTACGAGATACATCGTTGTAAATCTATTTCCTTTAAATTTATCTATCATATCTAGGATATAATCTTTTGTCTTTTCCCAGCCAAAATGATTTATCGCTTCAGTGATGACGTCAACATAAGCAATTTTTTCATCCTTTTCTGATAGTTTTTCTAAAGCTTTATTTATGCTGATACTTACATTTAATATATCTCTACTAGAACGTATTATGCCCCTTTCTTCTTCTATTCCCAAAACCCTCTTTCTTTTATGCGTATACCAATCTATGATCAATAGCTTTTCATCTTCTATATACTTCCGTGTATCAATACCTCTTTCTCTTAAATCTTTCAAGAAATCTTCAGGAGATATCCTAGAAAGAAGTACAACTGCAGCACTACCTTCTTTTAAGTTCTGAGAAACGAATTGGTTTTTTATGTTCTCTCTAATTTTGCCGGGAGAGATTTCTAAAATCAAAGATAAGTCAGGGGGGATCTCCCCGATGTTCTTCTCTAAACCATCAATTCCCAGCTTTTTACTCATTTAATTTCTCACCTTAAGGTTTCCTCCACGGATATTTCAATACCACCGTTCAATATTAAAAAAGGATGTTTGTATGGGTCATGTTTTGTGAATCTCATCTTGTATATCTTGATACTTCTCCTGAACTCCCCTTCAAAATCCTCGTAATCAAGGTTTATTACTGAATCGGTAACAAAACCTTCAACACCAAGTTTAGATCTTTCCGATTCAGTTATTAGAAGCGTCACTAAATCTTCTTCTTTTAAAAACCTACAAAATTCAAATAGGCTACGTCTCAATTTTTCAGGTGACGAGTAGTAAAGCGATATCGCGCTTATAGAATCTATAACCAATCTATCGACTTGGTTCTCAGAAATAAAATTTCCTAAAAATTCTTGTAACTCCTTGAAACAGATAACTGAATCATCTAGATCACCTCTTCTTAGTTCTCCATAATCAACCATGTAAGATCTACCTTTTTCATACGGACTCCAATCTAAATTAAATGATTCTATCGCTCGTCTCATATTCTCCCTGCTCTCTTCAATGGATAAAAATAAACCTCTTTCGTTATTATTTAATCCGCCTTGAATAAACTGAAGAGCAAAAAGCGTTTTAGCACTACCTGTAGGGCCTTGCAAAAGATGGACAGATTTTGTTGGAAATCCACCTTGTATGAGGCTGTCTAATCCTTTTATACCAGACTTTGTTCTGCTCATTTAAATTCCTCCTCTAATAGATCAAAATATTTGGGTGGTAAAACATCTAGTATTGGATTTTCTTTTTCTTCATAATCTGATTTCTTAAAAACCTCTTCTGTCGAACGTTTGACTAGTTTCTTAGTCGGTGTAATACCTATTGTTTTTTCATTATATTCTAAAATCTTTCTAATGTTTTTTATTATACAGTTTAGTTCTTCCTTGCTTTCATCTGTGGATATCAAACTATCCTCATTTAAGGACCCATATACGTTTTCAGTCCTTTCTAATATAGATTCATATATTTGTTTATACAAATCAGGATCTTTGAACTCCTTTTCTTCCTTTTCAAATTTATATTTTAGTTTAATCTCTGGATCTTTTATTCTATATTCTTTTACCTTCCTGGTTTTACCCTTTCCCTCTCTTTTATCTAATACATCAATTTCATTTAATTCAGCCAAATATTTGGTGCAAGTAGCAGTGTGTAAATCTAATGCATCAGCTAAGTCACTTGCTTTTGTCCAACTATTAGAATGAACATACTCTAAAATGGGGATCGAATGTTCCTTTCCTAAAACATACGCTTTCCTCTGGAAGTTTGGGCTAATGTTTTTTCCTCCTCATAAACTTTAATCGACTTAAACTTTTAATTTAAGAGTTTAATTAACTTATAGTTACATACATTATATATAATTTCGGTTCAAAAAGACAAAAGTTCCGTTTATGCCCATCTATTTCACAAATTATGGAAACTAATTTAAGATAGGATAACATAGTAAGCTTGGATATAATGGAGAAAAAGAAGTCAAAAAAATATGATCCATTAACTTTGGAAGACGAAATAAAGAACTACTGGAACGATGAAAACATACCCGGTAAGATAAAAAAAACCAAAAAAGAAAGAAAAAACTACTACATCGCTAATTCACCAGAGAATGTAATGTTAGATGCTAGCCCATCAACGGTTTATAAAATTTTATTAGGAGATGTCTGGGAAAAATACCAACTTATGGATAATTATAATGTTATGATAAAATACGGTTCAGACATATTTAATAAAAAAGTAGAAAAAGAATTTTTTAAAGAAATAGATGTAAAAAATTTAGAAGAAGTTAAAAATAAGGATGATGAAAAATTACTTAAAAATTGGGAAAAAATTTCAAAAAGTTTGAAAAACGATTTTGACGACCATTTAACAGGAATAAGAACATGGGACAATCACCATGAAGATTACCTAGTTTCAGAACTAGATTTCATTAATTCTGTTTGGTGGACTATTACAGAGTTACATAATAAAGATTTATTTCAAAAAAGAGATAGGGATGTATGGGATTGTCATGAATGTGATGAAAATTTTTCAAAATATAAGATAACACCAACGGCATATACCGATACTGAGTATTTAATAAAGCTACCTGTAAAAAGTGGTGAGAATCGATTCATTTTTTTAAAAACCTCAAATCTACTTTCTCTTTTAGCTCCGCTTTGTATAGGTGTTTCTCGTAAAGGTAAATACAGTGTAGTTAGATATGAAATCGATGATAAGGAAGAGATGGGTATAATTCAAAAGTCCAATTTAGAAGATATAATGAATGAAGCTGGAATAGAAAACTATGAAGAAGCAAATGTGATTCCAGGAAATAAACTAAATGATATGAATTTTGAGAATACTCTTAACAAGTTTTTGAAACATAGAAAGACTATCAAAGAACAAATGTTGAATAAAATTTTAGCATTTGATGAATCAATAATAGGAGAGAAAACCGAATTGGTCACACCAGGTATAACTGAAAATATCAATGATTTTTCTGAAGAGATCGATATAGGATTAAATTATTATTTAGATGGAAATGAAAAATTAGGTAAAAATATTAAGTATCAAGGTGAAAAAAATATTTTGTTAAATGAACTTGAAAAACGAATAGAAAAAGACTTGAAAAAATCAGAATTTATTTTAAACAAACATATAGAAGAAAGAAAAGAGATCACTTGTCCCCAATGCTCTAACGACCTAGATTCAAAAACGATCGAGGAATGGTCTTTAAAAACAGAAGATATAAAGAACAAGATCCAAGATTTTTCTACGAAAATAGATTGGATACCAGAATGGGGTTCGCCATTTGAAGACCGTGAGTCGTTGGATGAAATAGAGGGCTGGAAGATTTCTAACGGGGAAAAGATAGGTATTCAAATCCCCATTTGGGCTTGCAGTTGTGGTAGTGAGAAAGTCATATCCACTATGGACGAATTAAAAATGTTATCCGATGACGACCTTAAAATGTCGATCTTTCCTCATTGGTTTGATAAGCTAGATGTGAAATGTGATGATTGTGGAGAAATGATGTCATGGGTGGGAAAAAGTATCCACCATAATTTTATCAAATCTATTTCGTCTTGGACTCAATTAGGTTATCCTGATAAAGAAAAGAAATACCAGTCTTGTTGGCCGGGAAACATCTCTTTTGAAAAGTTCATGGATGAAGAGGAAGTTATATTCGGGAATTTAGCCATATCTAAAGTTCTTTTTAATGAACCGTCAATTAAAAAATATATTACTTATGGTAAAACTGATTTTGAAAAGTCTACTTCAGATATGATCGAAAAGATTGGATATGATTCATTAAGACTTGCTTATCTAGAAAATTCCGCACCATGGGAGGATAGAGAAATCAACCTAAATAGTATTTCAAAACCAAAAAATGTAATCAAAGTACTATGGAATATAAACGATTTCTTAAATAATGTAAAAAATGGATTAGATAAAGAAATAACTATTGAAAAGGAATCTCTTGAAATTCGTTATGAAAACTTAAAGATCGAAGATAAATGGCTTCTATCTAGATTGCAGCACTTCATCGATATATCTTACATGAATTTTGAAAATTTCAGATTCGATGAAATCGTTTCACTGATGAAAGAATTCGTTTTAACCGACATAGCCCAATATTATATTGATCTCGCAAGAGAACGTATCAAAAAGGGAGATAATATCGAAAAATTATCTGTATTTCTTACATTAGAAGAAGTTTTGGAAAATATAACTAAGATTCTATCTCCTATCATCCCACATATCTCTGAAAAAATATTCATGGATCTTAATCCAAAAAGCATCTCGGTATTTGAATCTGAAAAACCTGAAGGTATTGATAGGTACAGAAACGAGAAGATAGAGGAATGGAAAGAGATCAGTGATGAGGTTATTAATGATATATTTAAATTGAAAAAAGAGATGGAATTACCTTTAAAATGGCCATTTCAAGAACTTGTAATAGATGTATCTAATTATGAAAGATATGATAATTTCAATGGTTTTTGTGACATATTAAAAAATAAGGCAAAGGTAAAAAACATAACAATAATAAATCCAGATGATGAATGGGACGATCTTGTTTTGAATGTAGAAGCAAATAGAGACGCAATCGGTAAAACTTATAGACAATGGGCTAGCCGAATAGCCCTTTTATTAGAAAACAGAGACGCCGAGGAAATTAAAAAGAAAATAGAAGAGGGGGAATATATGATAGGAATAGAGGGACATCAAACCGAGATCCAACCAGAGATGGTAACTTTTAGTAAAGAAATACCAGAGGGATATGTCGAAGTTGAATATGACGATTTTAATCTTTATGTTAATTATGAGATGTCAGAAGAAATTTGGAATGAACAAATTGCAAAAGAGATCATGTTAAGGATTAAAAGTATGAGATCAGAATTTGAACTACTCGACGGGGATGAAGTTGAGGTATTTATATTACCTCCTAAGGACTTTTTAGATGCACTTGAATCACACAAAGATGATATATTGAAAGAGGTGGGGGGTAAAGATATTCATATTTTAAACGAAGAAATTGAAGAGGCAGATTATGTCGTAGAGTGGGAGGTCAATGGGGAATCTGTGGAAATAGGAATAATCCCTCTTTACAAAACAAACGTCTTACAGATTTACCAATCTATCCCGGGCATGAGCAAAGAACTTTCTATACGATTATATGAAATAGGATATACATCTTTAGATAAAATAAAAAATGCAACTGCTAAAGAATTATCAGATATAAAGGGTTTTAAACGTAGTTTGGCGAGAAGGATTGTCCAAACTATGAAACAAAAAGGGGATAAACTCAAGAACGGTGAGATAGAGGAAAAACAATTGAAAGCCGGGTTGACTAAAGAAAAGAATAAATTTATTAAAGAATTGCAAAATATTTCTGGGATCGGTGAATCAGTAGCTAAAAGGATTACTAGTAAGGGATATCATTCATTTGAAGATATAGTAGAAACAAATGTTGAAAAGTTGATGGATATCCCATATATGAAAACAGACACTGCTGAAAGGTTGATTGAATACTCAAAGAAAAAACATGCCCCTGAAATACAAAAAGAAGATTTACCAACAAAAAGACCTGAAGAAAGTTTAGGAAGAAATGAGGATGTTTCTAAAGGAAAGACTGAAAATGAAGAAGAAATAAAAGAAATACCTGGAAAAATTAGTAAAAGCTCCACATATATGATCGATGATAAAAATATAGGTGGTGGCTTTGAATTATTTAGAGATATAGTAGATTCTGGTATGGATGGTATTTGTGTGACCCGAGAATATCCTAACAAAATTAGAAAAAAATACGATCTAGAAGATGTTTCAATTTTGTGGCTATCTAACGTTGATAAAGAGAATGCGATCAGGCCAAAAAATCTTGAAAATATGATACTTCATTTGAATAAATTCCTGGAAGTTGGAAATGCTGTTGTACTATTAAGCGGTATTGAATACTTGATAATTAATAACGATTTCAAACAAGTACTTCATTCTTTACAAACTTTAAAAGATCAAACTGCAATTTCAGAATCAATACTTTTGATACAGATAGATTCTAAGGAACTAGATGATTATCAATTAGACCTACTAAAAAGCGAGATGGACGATATCCTTACTTGATAGTTTTACTAAAAATATTTATTATTAAAGAAGTTTTACTTGATCTAATGAAAATCGGTATTGTTGGACCAGGGTCCCTAGGTACATTTCTTGCAGGGAAAATCGGAAGGATGAACCAAGTTGTATTATATGGTAGAAAAGATTTGTCTCTAAATGAGGTTGAAATTTCTGGAGAAACTCAACTTAAAATAGACGTCAAATATACAACTGATCCGAATTCACTTTACGGTTTAGAGTATGTTATTATCTGTACTAAATCCTTTCAAACTGAACAGGTGATGAAAGATATACATGAATACTTGAATAAAAAAACTATGGTTGTATCAC
>CAYNQI010000017.1:0-21194 GCA_964399335.1 uncultured Thermoplasmata archaeon
CATCGACTTCAGTTATTCGGATCAAGACTGCATCACCTACATCTATATAACTAGCAGTATCACCATATTCAACTCTCCATGGAACATCGTTAACATGCAAAATCGAAATGAAGGGAGCGTTTATATCCACCATCCATATAGATGAATTTAGATCGGTTACAGTTCCGATCACTTTATCTCCCTTTTTAGGGTCATATCTTCCACTTTGAGCAGCAACATTTACATATCCTGATCGAAAAGTCTTTACACCTAATTTAGCTGCGTATATCTTTCCGTTTCGTTTGAAAGTACCTCTACCTGGTTTTACGTCATCATTCTCTTCAATAACATCTCCAGGTAAAAGAAGTTCTCTTTTAGTTTTCTTTTTATTCTCACTCATATCTAAACACCTTATATAATTAATTAGTTTTATCAATCTATTTTTTCTATTTCTGCATTACCTTTAGTTTTTTCATTTATTTTTTCAAAGAACTCATCTTTTGCACCGGCGGGGAGACTTATCTTACACATCCAACTACCATCGTTCAACCATTTTTCTTCATCGATCCGCCCTATATTTTTAAGAACACCGTATATTTTTCCGTACATATCTCCTCTAACCTTTACTGAAAAAGTAAGTTTCTCAAAACTTAGAGGTAATAGAACTTTGATTTCATCAACGATTTCTTCGACTTGTTTGCTAACCGGTTTAAAGGGGTCGATATGTATGTTAGCTTCCTTTATAGCATTCTCGATTCTTTTTGGCGGATGAGGTGCATTTGTTTGAGGATTCATCGAATCCCTAACAATTCTATCGATAATTTCTCTTTTCTTTTGCTCTTGTCTCTTTTTTCTTTGCTCCGTTGTAAGTTGGACTTCCCCTTTATCGAGAATTATCTCTGCGAGTTCTTTGATATCCGTGGTATCGAATACCATCTCAAGTAAACTATGGGAGGCTTCTTCACCTTTTTTTGCATCAGAGAAAACTTTTTCAGCGGGCATATTCTCGATCAAATCGACATCTTTCCCGCCTCTATATTTCTCAACTGCATCAGGCTCTAAAAGTATCTCAAAATTTTCACCGTGGGATTTGTATCTTGCTATGACATATTCATCTAAAAGAGTTTCCGTATGCTCTTTTTGATAGTCTTTTTTACCCACTTAGAAGCCTCCTTTATGTTCTATTCAACCTTTTCTAAAAATTCAGAGATCCTATCTTTTGATAATTTATAGAAATCCTCATCTTTTGTTATAACTGCTATCTCTAAAGATCTAGGGTTTAAGTCGCCTTCAGCTGCTCTGTTCAGCCCTTTTATAGACAATTCAATACCTTCGTCAAGTGTCAAATCATCTTCATAACCTTGGTCGAAAACATCCTGTACCTCGTCTCTATCCATACCGATACTCTGGGCTTTCAATGCTTGGAAGGCTCCACTAGGATCAGTTTCATAGAGATGAGCTCCATCAGCGTCGACTCCTGCAATAAGTAGAGCCGTACCGAAAGGTCTAACCCCGCCGTATTGAGTATAAGTTTGCTTGTAGTCACAGATCTTTTTTACCAAGGTTTCGATGTCGATTCGCTCGTTAAATGAAACCCTATTGATCTGAGCTACCACTCTAGCATGATCAACCAATACTCTAGCATCTGCAAATAAACCAGATGTTGCTACAGCAGTTTTTTTATCAACTTGAAATATCTTTTCTATTGAGCTTGATTTCACTAAATCATTTGAAATTCTTTTATCAACAACTAAGGCAACACCATCTTCCACTTGTATACCCACCGTCGTAGTACCTCTTCTAACTGCTTCTCTTGCGTACTCGACTTGGAACAATCTTCCATCGGGTGAGAAGACGGTTATTCCTCGATCATAACCCATTTGTCCTGGCTGCATTTCTCTTTCACCGACCGGTATAAGAAATACTGTAGTTATAAACCTTACCCTTTTGTATTCGATAAAAAATAAACTCATCCAGTTAAATAGGGATAGAAAAATAAGGGAGGGAAGGGGGGAGGTTATAATGAAGTTATGATACCCTTTCCCTTTAGAAAAAAAGGGAGGGAGGGTGATTATCGTTATTTGCTTACACGCTGTGTACTATCATACATATATGCATACGTATATTTATAGATTTCCCTCTTAATCTCATTAAAAATAGGAATTTATAGCCCGTTTGTACAAAGGTTAAAACAGTTATTTATAGTTTTTCTTAATGAAAGCTTCATCCATATTAAGACTATCTCATCCAAAGTGGAAACACTTTTAAGCACTCTGTAAAATTCCAGTTCATGATACTATCTATAGATATCGGAGGAACTTTTACAGACTTTGTTATTATAGATGAGCGGATTAAAAATTTTAAATTGAAATCTACTCCCCTCAAGCCTGAAAAGGCCTTTGAAGAAGGTATGAAACAGATTGACCACGTTTCTGATGAAGTTTTACATGGAACAACCGTAGCAACGAACGCAATTCTTGAAGGAAAAGGTGTTAAAACTGCATTTATCACAAATAAGGGATTCGAAGACATACTTTTTATCGGTAGACAAGATAGACCCAAACTTTATGATCTACATGTTTCTAAACCAAAACCACCGATTGAAAAAGATGATTGTTTCGGTATCTCTGGAAGGATCGATCATCAAGGAGAAGAAATAGCACCGATCGTTCTTGAAGAGGTAGAATCAATCGCGAAAAAGCTTTCTAAGGATGATCTATGTGCAGCTGTCTGTTTACTTCACTCATATCAGAATCCAACCCATGAAAAAACAGTTGGCAAAGTACTTGAAAAGGTTGGAGTACCTTATACATTATCTCATCAAATCTCTAGGGAATTTAGAGAGTATGAAAGGGGTATGACAACCCTTTTAGATGCTTACTTATCACCTTTGGTCAAAGAATATTTTTTATCGATAACGGAATTATTAGGTCAGGAACCGTATATTATGAAATCGAGCGGAGGGCTTGAAAGGGCTTTATCCGTCAATCCTATCGATACATTTTATTCGGGTCCTGCTGGAGGAGTTGCCGGTGGTCTTCATATCTCTAAAATCACCGAGAAGAAAAACTTGGTAACTTTTGACATGGGTGGAACAAGCGCTGATATGGCAACTATCATAGAGGGGGAGATGGATTGGAAAGATTCAGGTGAAATTGAAAATTTTCCAGTCCAGTCAAGGATGGCAGATATTGTGACCGTCGGGGCTGGTGGGGGGAGTATAGCTAGATGTGATGAAGGAGGTGTTTTAAGAGTTGGCCCACAAAGCGCTGGCGCAGACCCAGGACCAGTATGCTACGGGAAGGGTGGAGATAAACCGACTATCACCGATGCACTCCTAGCTATGGGATATATCGATCTAAATTATTTCTTAGGTGGCGAGATGGAATTGGATAAAAAAAGTGCAATAGCTTCATTAAAAGGATTAGCTGATCAATTAGGTATGGGTTTGGAGGAAACACTTCTGGGTATCTTTAAGGTCGCAAACTCTAAGATGGCAAGGACCATGAAAACAATAACGGTAGAAAGGGGACTAGACCCTACCGAATTCTCCATTTTAGCATTCGGTGGCGCAGCTCCTCTACATGCAGCTTATTTGGGTATGGAATTAGATATATCTCATGTCATGGTACCACCCTTACCTGGTGTATTTTCAGCTTTGGGTATCGCAACTGGTGATATAGTACAAGATTATCATAAAACTATGTTTTGTGCAGTTTCTGAACGGAAAAAGATCGAAGAGGAGATAAAGGAAATGAAGACAGATTTACCTGAAGGTGAAGTAAAAGTATTCCTTGGTTTAAGGTACAAAGGTCAGGGATACCATATCAACATAGAGTATGATGATGATCTGATCGAGAGGTTCCATAAAAAGCACGATGAACGGTTCGGATATTCGATTCGAGATGCTGAGATAGAAGTAGTTAGGATACATGTAGAAGTTAGACGTTCAAGAGAGATAGACAGAATTTCAACTAAATCAAGTGAGAAAAGGTCTTCTAAAAGTAGAGATTGTTTATTCCCTGAAGGTATGTTCGAAACAGAGGTTCTTTTCAGAGATTCCATCGGTCCAGGTACAAAGAAAGAAGGCCCGATCATCATCGAAGATAAGAATTCGACTATATTGATACCTCCTGATTGGAAATTTTGGGTCGATGAGCAGAGTATCATCCATATGGAGGGGATAAGATGACCGATCTAACTCCCACCGATCTTGAGGTTATGAAACACGCTTTCATATCAATTGCTGAACTTATGGGGGCAACTCTTCAACGCAGTGCATATTCTCCAAATATTAAGGAGCGTAAAGATGAGTCTTGTGCAGTATTTTCTGAAAATGGAGAAATGATCGCCCAGGCTGAACATATACCTGTTCACCTTGGTGCAATGCCTAATTCTTTAGATGCGGCGTTGGAAAATTGTGAGTTGACTAAAGGTGATCAGATAATCTTGAATGATCCTTACATGGGCGGCACTCACCTTCCAGATATAACGATTATAAAACCTGTTTTCGATGAGGATCTAGTTGGTTACGTAGTCAATAGAGCACATCACGCAGATGTAGGTGGCAGTTTCCCGGGATCCATGCCCGGAATGAGTAAAACTTTAGACGAGGAAGGTATAGTCATCTCACCTACCCATATAGTAAAGGAAGGCAAGATATGCCGTGATGTTCTAGAAGTTTTCAATAAAACTCGAACACCGGATGAAAGGATGGGCGATATAAAAGCTCAGATCGGGGCTAATGAAAGGGGTGCTCAAGAACTTGTAAAGAATGTAAGGAGATTTGGTATCGATAAATATAACAAATTTACGAAACAGATCATCGATTATTCAGAGACTAGAACTAGGAAAATAATTAGTGAATTACAAAGATGTGAATTATCTTTTTCAGATCGCATGGAATGGGAACCAGAAGTAAGACTCAAGGTCAAGATAAATATACTTGAAAATTCCTTGAATTTTGATTTTGCAGGAACTAGTAAACAGGTTGAAGGTAATATAAACGCTCCTAGGTCGGTGACTCATTCTGCTATATATTACGTTTTACGATGTTTGTTACCGGATGATGTCCCGGTTAACCAAGGATGTTACAGACCTCTTGATATATCAATTCCTAAAGGTTCAGTATTAAATCCTAACCCACCTGCAGCAGTATCATCAGGGAACGTTGAAACATCTCAGAGGGTTGTAGAACTTATTTTTAGAGCATTGGAAGACATTTTTCCAGACAAGATCTGTGCTGAAAGTCAAGGTACTATGAACAACTTGATCATTGGAAATGATAATTTCACGTATTATGAAACCATCGGCGGTGGTGCAGGTGCATGTCCTTGTGGTTCTGGAGAAAGCGGAGTTCACGTCCATATGACCAATACCAAGAATACACCCATCGAAGCTATGGAAAAAGAGTATCCACTGCTTATACATGCATATAAACTGCGAAATAGATCAGGAGGTTCAGGTAAATATAGAGGAGGTGATGGTTTGATCAGAGACATAGAAGTCCTTGAAGATGCCCATCTATCCATCCAGTCTGAAAGGAGGATATACCCCCCTAAAGGGATCAGAGGTGGGAGGGATGGTTCGACTGGTAGAAATCTTTTGATAAAGGATGGTGAAGAAGAGAAGCTTGGAGGTAAAGTAAGTTTGTCTTTAACCAAAGGAGATAGGATCCGAATCGAAACTCCTGGAGGAGGAGGTTGGGGAGATAAGGACTGATTCGATTAGAAAGATTTAAGTGACAATAATCATTCCAAATAACTAAGAAGATTAGATTTACCCCCAATAGGGAAACTCAAAGATATGGAGTTTGATAATATGACAAAAAAGACTGAATATTTACAGAAAAAATATGAAGAGATGAAAGAGGAAGGACTTACTTGGAAGATCAGAGATCTTGAAGGCCCGTCAACAGCACATGTCACAGTCGACGGAAAAGAGTGTATAATGTTGGCATCCAATAATTACTTGGATTTAGCGAATCACCCAGAGTTGAAGAAGGCTGCTAAAGAAGCTGTTGACAAGTATGGTGCAGGAGCAGGATCTGATTGGTCCATCGCAGGAACTATGGATATCCATGAAGAGCTTTGGGACAAGATAGCAGAATTCAAAGAAACAGAAGCGGGTATGACTTATCAAACAGGCTTTGCAGTCAACGCTGGTTTGATACCTCAACTGGTTGGAAAAGGTGATCTATTGATATCCGATGAACTTAACCACGGGAGTATCATAGATGGTGTGAGGTTATCCCGTGCCGACAAGATGATCTTCAGCCATTCTGATATGGGTGAACTAGAGGACTGTTTGAAACAGGCGCAAGAAGAAGGATACGAACGGATGTTCGTCATCACCGACGGTGTTTTCAGCATGGACGGTGACATAGCAAAGATGGATGAGATACAGGATCTAGCTGATGAGTACGGAGCTATGACCTACGTGGATGACGCCCACGGTGAGGGTATATTGGGTGATGGAAGAGGTATAGCAAGAGAATTCAACTTGGAAGATAGGATCGATGTCGAGATGGGAACTTTCTCGAAAGCACTCGGTGGTTTTGGTGGTATGCTTGCTGGTGATGAGGGATTGATCAATTATGCATACAACACATCTAGGACGTGGCTTTTGAGTGCAGCATTCCCACCACATGTAGCGGCGGTAAACATCAAAGCTCTCGATTTGGTGATGGAAGAAACTGAAAGAGTCGAGAAGTTGTGGGATCTAACTGAGTACTTCAAGAAAGAGATCGAAAGTCTAGGATTTGATACGGGAATGAGCGAAACTCCGATAATACCTGCCATGATCGGAGACAGCAGGAAAGCCCAGAAACTTGCAGATAGATTGTATGATGAAGGAATATTTGCACTGGCGATCGTTTATCCGATGGTAGCTAAAGGGCAGGCTAGGATCAGGAACCAGATAAATGCAGGTATGGACTATGAAGACCTTGATTACATATTGAACGCCTATGAAAAATTGGGTAAAGAGATGGACTTGATATAGATCAACAAAAACCCTTCTTTTATTTTTTTAAAAAACTTCCTATTTATTGATGAATTCCGAAAAGTATTTTATAACGTTGTTACACTATTTTTTATGATTCCATGAAGTTAAAATTGGAAGAGATGAGTTGGCTAGAGGTTCAGGAAGCTATAGAACAGGGATACGATACTGTTTTGATATTATTGGGGTCTATTGAACAGCATGGACCACATCTACCTATCAATACCGATGAACTGATCTCTGAAGAACTTGGAGTAAGGACTGCTGAAAAACTTGATAAGGCATTGGTCGCACCGATAATAAGGCCGGGATGTTCTAAACACCATATGGAATTCTTTGGTACAGTTTCCATATCATATAAAACATTAAAGAATCTAGTCGAAGACTATTGTTTAGCCTACGAAAAACATGGTTTTAAAAATATTATATTGATACCTTATCACGGCGGGAATTATGACCCTATCAAAGAATTCGAACCTGAACTCAGATATAAACTGAAAAAATCTAACCTAGTGATCATTGCAGATATAGAGAAAAGTATGGAACTGATGAATAAAGGAATGAAAGATGCGGGGATTGATTTCGAAGAACCGATCATACATTCTGGTGCTTCTGAAACATCGATTTTATTGGCTATAAGAGAGGAATTAGTAAGGAAGGACAGATTCGAAAAGGGCTATACTGAAGATATACCTATCAGTAACCTTTTTGCGAAAGGCCTTAAGTTTTTCACTGAAAACGGTGTTCTTGGAGACCCGAATTTAGCTAGTGAAAAGGCCGGAGAGATAATACTTGAATCTATATCTGATTGGTACGTTGATGAAATTAGGGCAAAACTTTCGAGATGATCAAATAAATACACTATCTTTTTTATTTTTTCCAGAATATCAATTCAAACCTTTGTATACAAGCGAAAGTTTATTAAATGACCAATGACGTTATCTTGAATTCGAAGCAGATGCACAGGATAAGAAAGGATGATTAAAAGAGTGAGCGAAAGCAAAGATAAAGAAGAAGTTTTAGAACTTATGGAACCATTGATCGCTGAGTGGTTTGATGATAAATTCGATTCATTGACAGAACCACAAGGATATGCCATCCCGTTGATCCATGAGATGAAGAATGTTTTAGTTTCATCACCCACCGGTTCAGGTAAGACCTTGACTGCATTTTTATCCATAATAAATGAACTTTTCAAATTAGATAAAAAAGGAGAGTTAGAAGATAAAATATACTGTGTTTATGTATCTCCATTGAAAGCATTAGCCAATGATATACATAAGAATCTAGAGAAGCCTTTACAAGAGATAAAAAATTTAGCGGAAGAAAAAGAAGTAAAAGTACCTGAAATAAAGACCGCTATCAGGTCCGGTGATACTTCTCAGAAGGAAAGAAGGAAGATGGTGACGGATCCTCCTCATATCTTTATCACTACACCAGAAAGCCTAGGTTTAGTGCTTTCATCCCCTAAGTTCAGAGAAAAATTTGATGATGTGAAGTATTTCATCATGGATGAGATACATGACATCTGTTCTTCCAAAAGAGGTGTTTTCCTTTCACTAAATACAGAGAGACTAGAGGAACATGTAAAAGGTAACATGACCAGGATCGGACTGTCCGCAACTCAAGCACCTATTGAAGAGATAGCTAAGTACTTGGGTGGTTTTGAGAAAGGTGATCCTAGAGGAGTTAATATAATCGAAGTTACTGGTGAAAAAAAGAGACTGGATCTATCCGTGATATCTCCTGTAGATGATATGACCTTACTACCCTATGAAGTAGTAAACTCCCGTATGTACGATACCTTAACAGAGAAGGTTGAGGACCATAGAACTACTCTTATATTCACTAACACTAGAAGCGGTGCTGAGAACGTTTCATACAAACTCCAGGAGAGAGGTATTCAAGATATTGCCGCTCATCACGGTAGTTTAAGTAAGGAAACAAGGATCGATGTAGAAGACGATCTAAAAAATGGTGAACTCACCTCTGCGGTATCTTCTACTTCTTTAGAATTAGGTATAGATGTTGGATATATCGATTTAGTTATTCAGGTCGGTTCTCCCAAATCCGTGGCTAAAGGTCTACAAAGAGTAGGTAGAGCGGGTCACGCAGTAGGTAAAACATCAAAAGGTAGGATGATCGTATTTGAGAAGGACGATCTCGTGGAATGTTCAGTTTTGACAAAACAGGCTTACGAACATAAGATCGACCGGGTTGACATACCTAGAAATAATTTAGATGTGCTTTCTCAAGGTATCATAGGAATGAGTTTGGAAAAAAGATGGGGTGTTGACGAAGCCTTCGAGATGATACGTAAAGCCTATTGTTATCAGGATTTACAAAAAGAAGATTATCTTAATGTTATTGATTTCCTAAGCGGGAATAGATTCGAAAATGTTTATCCGAAGATATGGTACAACTCTGAGGAAGGCGTATTTGGTAAAAAGGGTGGTGTTCAGATGATATATTATCTTAACATCGGCACTATCCCTTCCGATTCGAATTACAGAGTTTATTCGAACAAAGGCGTACCTCTTGGAAAATTATCGGAAAAATTTGTCGAAAGGTTGTCCCATGGCGATGTTTTCGTACTGGGTGGTCATTCCTACGAGTTCTTAAACACCAAAGGAACTAGATTATTTGTGAAAGATGCATCGGGTAAGAAACCGACTGTCCCTAGTTGGACCGGAGAGATGCTGCCTAGGAGTTTTGACCTTTCCGTAGCTATCGGAGAATTTAGAAGAAAACTCGCCGACCGTATCGAGGATGATGAAGTTTTAGATTGGCTTATGGAAGATTTCTGTATCGATAAAGGTTCTGCTCAAACTATACTCAGTTATTTTAAAGAGCAATTAGGATTCATGGAAGAACTCCCATCGGATAAGCAATTAGTCTTGGAAGGCTTTGTAGATCAAAAAGGTCATCACAATATCATTTTCCATGCTTGTTTTGGAAGAAGGGTCAATGATGCCTTGTCGAGAGCCTTTGCCTATAAGATCTCTAAGAGGTTTAACTGCACTACAAACGTTTCAGTTACTGACGATAATTTTATGATATCAGTCAAGAAAAAGATACCATTGAAAGAAGTATCTAAATTGGTGACGTCTGAGAACATTGAACGCATCCTTAAAAGAGCAGTACGCAATACAGAGATGTTCAAGCAGAGATTCAGGCATTGTGCTAGTAGAGCGATGATGATACTTAGGAATTACAAAGGCCGTGACATATCAGTTTCTAAACAGAAATACAGGTCAAAAAAGATATTGAATGTTCTTCATAGTCAAGACGATTTCCCAATAATCAAAGAGACTTACAATGAGATACTTTACCAGGTTTTAGATATGGGGAACGCTAGAGAAGTTTTAAACAGGATCGAAAAAGGGGATATGGATATAAAAACAATCGATTATAATGACACGCCATCCCCGTTTGCCCATAACATCATAATGGCTGGTATATCAGATGTTATTATGATGGACGATAAAAGTGCACTTTTAAGGCAGTTCCATCAGAAGGTACTAGAGGAAGTTATACCAGAAGAAGAAATCGAGAAATTCAAGTTCGATGCAGAAAAGGTTGAAACTCACTATTTTGATAAGAAACCAGAGTATAATAATAAAGAGGATATGTTGCAGACTATAAAGGAACTGCAACCGATCCATGTTTTCAAGGAAAAGGGAGAAAATGTATACCAATTAACTGAAATATCATTTGAAGAAGTCAAGAATTGGGGTAAAGAATTACTGAATGAAGGTAAGATTCAATCGGTATGGGTTGGTGATGTTAAATACGTTTCATCGGATTATTTAGACACGATTTTATATACACTCGATCAAGGCGAACAGCCTCATGGAGCGGGACCTATCTTGGATTCACTCAAGTCTGAACCAAAAACAATTAGGTCCATCTATGAAACAACCGAGTTGAGATTAAAAGATATCAAAAATATTATCAGAGATCTAGAGAGGAAGAGGCTTGTGAATAGACGGGGTATCACTGATGAAGGTGAGTATCTCTATGGATTACTGGATAAAAATGACATCGATATTAAAAAGGTTGAAGAGCTCATAATGGATTATCTTGAATATCACAGACCACAAGGTTTAGAAGAGATAGCTTATGCACTATCACTACCTGAAGATAGGGCTTTGTTGGCTTTAAATAATTTAGTGGATCGGAATAAAGTCATATCTGGTAAGTTGGTGGTTGGTGAAGGAAAACAATACATGCTCAAAGAAGATTACCATTCATTAAGATTCCCCGGAAAAGAACAGATCAGCGAGAAAAAAGTAGAACAATATTTGATAGAGAAGAAATTTTCAAAGCTAGATAATATCAGGGAATATTTTGAACTATTTGGAGAAGCTGGCATGTCCTATGATGTGTATAAAAGAGTTAAGGATTTTTCCTTAGATAAATGGGATGAGATGAGGAGAAGCAGTGAGATCGTAGAGGGGAGGTTCGTAAGAGGACGTGTTAGATACGTTTTGAAAGAAGATGTTCCTATGTATGTCGGGGCTTATAGGGATAGAGATCTAGATGAAAATGAAGAAAGAGTCTTCAATGTTATCAAGAAAGGAGATGCAAATACCCTTAGAGAGATCAAAAGGGAAGTGAACCTTAAAAATGATCAGATCAAGGAGATAGTGAAAGAGCTTGATAAAAATCTATACCTTAAAAGGGAATATACTGGCGATGATTCATGGTCTTCCAGAAACCGATATAAACCGATAGAGGTTGAACCATTACCACGTGAAAAGGCCATGGAAGAAGTGGTCAAAAGGTTCTTAAAAGGAAATGGTCCAATTTCGATATCAGATCTACGATATCAAACTCGTTTCCATGGTAGAGAAGTAGAATCCATAATTTCAAAATTGATAAGAGAAGATAAACTAACCAAGGTTCGAGTGGGAACTTCTCAGAGGGAAATGTATATCCTATCTGAAGAGTTAGATCAACTCAAATCAGTTAAGGCTGAGGATGCTAAACAGTTGGATATCGTTTCTAAAAAAGACCCTGCAGCACGATCCATATGGACTGATATATACGCAAGATACGGCGACGACTGGGTTTTCCCGGTGATGAAAAACGGGTCTATGGCAGGTGCTATAGAGAAATGGAACATGAGTGGATGCATCGAGATAAGGCACATAGACCTTGATGATGAAGATGATCTAGAAGATACATTAGATTCTATAGAAGAGATGATGGGATACCATAGGTTAGAAGGATATGATATTGTTAGGATCCGCAATTTCCAAAACACCCCTGTCGATGAACTCGAGGATAGTGTGCTAAATATCTTCAAGAATAAAGGATATCAAATGATCCAAGGGATGCTAGTAAAAGGTAATATTTTAAATAAAGTATATTCAGAAGAAGAGTTGATGTCTTATGTTTTCCACAGACAAAGATTAGATGGTGATAAGTATACTGGAATCAAAGAAGCCTTAGGATCCATGAAAGGTGCCCGTTCTGACTATGAGATCAGATCTAGAACCGAAGGATTTTACTCACTAGAATGGCTCCATAAAAGAGGTGAAGTTTATTCTGGTCAAATGATCCCACCGTACCATATGTATGCATTTCCAAAAGATATAGCTGTTTATAAATCTGCTAAGGATGTGGAACCAAACAATGTAGATAAAACCATTTTAGAGATCATATCTAATAAATCACCAGTCCCCTCACGTACTATTCATCATAGGTCACCCTACAGTAAAGATAAAACTGAAGAATCCATAAAGAAACTTTACAGTGGACTTCACATTTGCAAGAACCATGATAACCGGTACGTTTTGACCGTGAATAATCCAATCAACAGTAAAAAGGCGAAGAAAAAGGTAGTAAAGTGGGTTTTCGATAGTTTTGGAGTTTTCACTGCTGAAAGATTATCTAGCTATCTAGGTTCTTCTTTTAAGATGGCCGATTTGAGGGATATACTATCAGAATTAGTCGATGAGGATTATTTGATTAAGGGATTCTTAAAAGAGAACAGCGATAAGGTTCATTGGATGCTATCGGAAGGAATAGAGAACATATCTGATATTCGATTTGATAAACATGTTGTGATAACTCAAAAAGACAGGCTAAATCTTTATTTTAGAGATCGAATAAAAGATGAGTTTAACCTAGGTACATGTTTCGTTGTTTTTAAAGGTACAGACCTCGTTGCAGCTTTCAACGCATCGATAAAGAACGGTATGCTCAATATAAAAGAATATGAAGGCCCAGAAAAGTACCGTAGAGTGATCAAAAAGTGGGCTTTCGAAAATAATATGAGTATAAAGCGAAAGAAAAAAAAGAAAAGGGTTTCAGACTATGAGATCCAGAAATGGTATGAGAGGACTAGAGGTATCTGATCACAACTTGATCTTTGAGCCCACGGTTGAAGATTCGTGAACTTTTAAGTTCTTTGCTTTTACCTTATCTATTTTACATCCAGGACCTATCCTGACTTCGTCACCTTCAACATTTTCAGCACGAGTGTTTTCGAGATAAATTTTACCACCGATTATACTTTCGCATTTCAAAGTTCCCTTCTTGAACATCGAGAAAAAGCCACTTCCACCTCGTTCAACGAGAACATCTCCACCTTTCACATGTTTTATAGAACAATCTCCACCGGGCTTTAGTATGATCTCCTGAGCTTCTAATGTACCTAGTATCTTAAACGCACCACTTGCGGTAAATGACTTAGCAGTTACGTTCATCTCCATCTTCAGAGCTCCAGAAGATGAGAATTCGTCTACATCTACATCAGTTTCAAATTTTGATGACCCGTTTGATTTTATCTTTTTGGCCTTTACATTTCCTTCAAACTTGCTTGCTCCTGAGAGTTCCATCTGGTCAGCTTCGGTTCCGCCTTCAACTTTGAAACTACCACTTGAAACTAGATCTCCCAACAATGCATCGCCTTCAACTTTAGTTGCTCCGGAGATCTTTGCGTGTTCTGCTTTAAGGTATCCTTCTACCTTTGAAGCTCCTGAAGCACTGAACGATACACAGTTGACATCAGCGGCTTTAGAAGCCCCAGTGAGTGAAACTTTTTTTGTTTTACCTTCTGTTTCTATCGGTTCATCATCAGTTTCGATCTCTTCATCATCCTCAAATTCTTCCTCATCTAAACTTTCTTGAGCTTCGTATCTACTTTTAATTTTCTTGTAAGTGTCTTCTGATATCTCACCATCTGCAAGCCTTTTTTCGAGTTTTCTTAACATTTCTTCATCCATCTTCATCACCTTTTTAATACAGATATATAGCCTGAAATATTTATACTTATTTTGAAAATAATATTGGTTAAAGTGAAACTCAGTGTAGATAACTTCAACTTGAAAGTTGAAAAAGTCCGAGATTGAAAAATCTAAATAGGTGGTTTATAATATTGATGTGATGAAGGAGTTCACTGAAAAACTACTCAGATTATTCAGCTCTAAGACAAGATGCAGGATAATCGATATGCTCAACAGCGGTTATGACCATCCTGAAGATATTGCTGAGGATTTAGATATGACTAGACAGGCAGTGGATAAACATCTGATTGAACTCCACGATTGGGGGTTGGTGGAAAGGAATGCTATTTTTCCACATGATGGTAGGCCAAAGATCATCTACGAGTTGACTAGGGAATGTAAACAATTAGCACAAGTTTTCGATAGAATAGGTGATAAGTACAGAAGCTCAATGATCAACAGGGCTGAAAAAGAGATGGAACAGCTCGATATCAAACTAGCAGAAGGAGAGATAGCTGAGAAGATCTATGACAAAAAGATACAAGAGATCAAGAAACGCTGGAATTATGAAGTATTAACAGAAGGGTTACAAGATAAAGACGAAAATAATTAATAGTGTTTCACGATAAGCTCTTTACATATGACTAAATGCCACTGTGGCTTAGAGGCATAGCGATTCCTTGGTAAGGAATAGGTCGCGGGTTCGACTCCCGCCAGTGGCTTCCTAGTTACTATGATTCTATCTCATCTTCTACTATCTCTTCAGTATCTCCTTCGAGAAAGTTTTCATCATCTTGGAATAGGTCCTCGTCTGGTGAATCTGATCCCTTTGTTCCTTTTTTCAACCATAATACCAGTAGAAGCATTAAGACGACCAATATGATCCCTATTAAAAGGAACAATCCAATAGACATCCCTTTATCTTCAGGTTCAGTATCATCTGGATCTTCGTCATCTGGTGGTACCTCTTCTTCTTCAACAACTACAACCTCTTGGGAAAGATCATAGAAAGATATCAGATATGTACCGGGATCTTCGAATATATGATCTAACGTCATTTCGTTAGATTCCCCTGAGGAAATAATCAGTGAATCCAATGTGATCCCGTCAATACTCACTGCTATGGAACCTTCTTCTTCACCGATATTTTCTCCGAACACTGTTATCGTCACTTCGAGAGGCACAGTTCCTTCAGTTGGTTGAACATCTAAAGTCAAGTTCACCGGTTCAAAACCGATCTGTTCTTGAACGACGACGGTGTCTGTTTGGTCAAAGAACTTGAGTTCATATTCCCCTACCTCTGAGAAAGTGTAAGTTAAAGTGTGTTCTGCAGTATCCTGTGCAGGTATTTCCAGGGAGTGTATGGCTGTACCATCTTTGAGCAAATCTAATGAACCACTAGATTCTCCAAGGTTTTCTGCACCGAATGTGATGCTCACAGTGAGTGGTGCATAACCTACTTTTGGATCGATGTTCAGTGTAGCGTTCACCGGTATGAATTCCGGATCATCAGGGATATCGATACTGAAATATATACTATCTTCACCAGATAGTCCTTCTTCATCTACTACTCTAACAGCCACCGTATAGGTACCGTCTTCTAGATCTTCAAAGGTATATTGAGTATCAGATCCAACATTTAACCAATCACCTTCGTTCAGTCTGATCTTGTGGTGATCGATGGGATATGTGCCCTGCTGGCTTCCCCAATCTATGGTGACAGTGGCTGTTTCGATGGTTTCTCCATGATCAGGAGAGGTGATCTCGATAGAGGGTGGTATCGTATCGGGGATCTTAACGAAGTGCACTGTCAAACTTTTGTCATCGTCCATGGTTATCGTTATGGTCTCATCGTTCTCCTTTCCCTCGGGATGATCCCCTGTCCAGTGACTGAATTCCCATGCAGGATCAGGATCTACAATAAGAGTTACTTCACTTCCATGTTCATATTCCGGGAGATCCGGATACTTATCTACTGATCCATCACCTTGAACATTTATGGTCAATTCGTATGTGTTTATGGCAAAGACTGCGGTTATCGAATAGTCGCTATATATGGTGATAGTGGTTTGGGCCGAATCATGATCTGCTACATGGTCTACATCTCCATTCCAATAGACGAAGTGGTAACCCGTATCGGGGACAGCTACTAGGTCCACAATCGTGCCGTAGTCGTACGAGAACGTATCCTCACCCGGAACTGTCACCGTTCCCCCATCTGTCGAATCAACAGTCAGATAGTGGGTATCTATGGCAAAGACCGCTGTGATGGTGTAGTCACCGTGGATGGTGATAGTCGTCTCGTTGGAACCTGTATCGGCTATAGTATCTACATATCCGCTCCAATGGACGAAGTGATAACCCGTATCAGGGACTGCTACTAAGTCTACAATCGTGCCGTGGTCGTACGTGAACGTATCTTCACCCGGAACTGTCACAGTTCCCCCATCCGTTGAATCAACAGTCAGATCATGGGATATTGCTTCGAATACAGCAGTTACCGAGTAGTTACCTTCCATGATGATGTTGGTACTATTTGAATAGATATCTGCTATGGTGTCCACATCTCCTCCCCACTGAATGAATTGATAACCGGTTTGATTGCTAGCGACCAGATCCACTACCTCGCCATATCCATAAGGGAAGCTGCCTTCTCCTGGTGTTGTTACCTCGCCTCCTTCGGTACTTTCCGTATTGAGCTGGATCAGGAGTATAGAAAATTCATCGCTCATATCAAAGCCCGTACGATGGTTATCATCGTGAACGAAAATACGTATCAATGCTTCGGAAGTTATGTCACCGGACACGGTCCAAGTGTAAGTGCCCGTGTCCTCGGTATCGTTGACTATGTTGCTCCAAGTATCCCCTCCGTCGTAGCTGATATCTATATCGACACCTGTGATATCACCGTCACCGGAGGTGGTTGTCCAGTTGATGTGATGATCCCTACCCAAGACCCATGTATCGCCACCTGTTGGGCTGGTCAAAGTAACCGAAGGTGACTCAAAGCTCCAGCCGTTGGGCACGGTCCAGGGATATCTATCCTGGTTGCCGTTTCCTGTGATGTACCGAGGTAAATCAACTATACCATCACTTCCCGGATCTTTTTGCAAGGGACCGCTAGCCTCATCGGGTTCTGTCCAATCCGACCAGTGGTTGCCACCAGAGGGGTATCCGTTGTCCCAAACATTGTCCCCATCGTCGTAGGCCTGTTCGGTGTTGTTGATGAAGTTGTTGTGGTAGATCATGTTGTCGTTGGACGAATACAGGTATACGCCGTAGGAGTTGTTCACAAGGGTACTGTTAAAGATGATATTGTTCTCCGCGAAACCGAGCAATACGGCAACGCCGCCGTTCTCGATGGTTAGGTTTCTTAGTGTCATACCCGTGCAGTCTGCGATGATCACCTGACCGAGGTTACCGGATACACTTCCATCAGTGAGACCGGTGAGGTATATCACGGGTAAGCTGTTGACGGTGTTGTTTTCATCCATGGTATGGCTGTTCCAATTAGAAGAATCCCAACCACCACTGATCATTATACCCGAACCGTGCATCTCATTGCCCTTTAGCACACAGGAAAAAGACGATGAAAGGTGTATCGCATGCTGAGAAGGTTGCAAAATAGTGTTGTTATACAACTCCACGTTCGAACTACTTTGTATCTCTATTCCGTTACCTTGAGTATCCGTGATGATATTTTCTGTGATCATGTTGTTTGAACTTGCCACATAGATCCCATGGGATGAACTGTTATCTATCGTATTTGCAAACACCGTATTGGCAGTTCCGATCAGATATATACTGTACCCTCCACTTTTGAAGATAGTGTTGTTGGATATCATATTGTCGTCCGAGCTCGTATAGATACTCTCCTCTACGCTGTTTTCTATTGTATTCCAAACTATCTCGTTATCGCTTCCAAATGTATAGATACCCACAGTGCATTCAATGAGTGTGTTGTTCGATATGATATTGTTGGTTGCAGAAGCAAGTATGCCCCGTGCGGCATTTTCGACGGTATTGTTATGTATGATATTGTCGTTGCAATTGCTTTCTACATGTATTCCATATGCGTTCTCAGCATCTTGATGAGGTATGATATGATTATTCACTATCTCGGTTTCGAGGGTGGTGTATGGTGAATGAGACCTCATGTATACACCTCGGTCAAAAAAGTCTGTGATAGTATTCCCCTTTACAATATTGTAATGTGATCTTCTATACAGCTGAATACCGTTACCATGGATCACGTTGTTATCGAATGAATTATAGCGTGAATAATACAAGCTACCGCCTATGTTAATAACATCTAGCTGTATGTTGTAGCCACTGTGTTCTACGATTGTGTTGTTCGAAAATATATTGTTGTTCGATCCTTGCAGGAAAAAGCCACGCTGCGTATTATTAATGACTGTATTCCCATCGTGAATATTCTCATCGGCCCTTAACAAGTAAAATCCCACACCACCATTGTCACGTACAGTGTTATTCAAAAAGTGATTGTTCGTTGGTATGTTTCCGGAGGAACCGTCTACGTACACACCGATGCCATCGTTGTATCGTATGGTGTTGTTAAGGACGACATTATCGGTTGAGCTGGAATGAACATACATACCGACGGAAAATCCCATCTCGATTAGATTATCCCGGATCGAACCATCATTTGATCTCTCTATATGGATACCATGATCCCCGCTACCGATCATCTTGGAATCTTGTACAATCGCCCAGTCCGACCTTTCAAGGAATATACCTACTTTTTCACATTGGTGGATCTCACTTCCGACAACTGTACAGTCGTTGGACCGATGAAGGTATATCGCATCATGACTTAAACCCACCATGGTACAATTCCGGATGGTCACCTCGGTGGAGTATCCGGTTAAAACCGCTGTACTCCCACCCATGAACTCCTGGTCCTCCACGGTCACATTTGTGCTGCTGACAACTATGACCTGACCCGCACCTGATGGAACCGTCACATTCTCTTGGCTTTCTATGTAATATACCGGACCGCCGTTCACTGTATTGTTAGTGTCTATGGTATGAGAATTCCAGTCGGCTTCCCAATCTCCAGACATAAATATACCGTTGTTCATCATCGTATTATTCAACAGATTACACCACCGAACCGAATCAAGGAAAATACTGTGTCCAATGTTGTTGGAAATCATATTGTTGCTGATAGTGTTTGAGTAACCACCAGACAAAATTCCGTTGCCAGTGTTGTTAAATATATCATTATGCTCGATAGTACTGGTACGAAGGCTTCCAAATATACCGTGTCCATGGTTATCATAGATGTTATTGCCCGTGAAAACCTGGTCTGCACCATGGTTTTCGATACCATTTCCGTTATCTGATATGGTGTTGTTGATATAGTCGTTCCATACAACTACATTTGAGTCTATCAAGATACCGGATCCAGTGTTGTTGTAAATGGTATTATTCGATACGGTGTTATACCGAGTTCTACTTTGTGTCAAACTTATGCCTAAATTGTTATCTGATATGGTGTTATTATTGAAAATATTATATTCCGTTAGTGGGTTTGGATGCTCGTAACTATTTCTAAGGTGGATCCCACGATTGCTATTATAGGAGAAAGTGTTGTTAACGATGATGTTATTCCGGGAAACATCGAACTGCATCCCGTAACCATTGAGTAGGAGGGTATTGTTGTCAAATATATTATGATCAGCCCGATCGACATTTATGCCAAACGCATTGGACTCCACCAAATTGTTGAACATTGAGTTATGGTTCGCTCTTCGGAAAAAGACAGCATAAGCGTGATCCTTGACGGTATTGTTGTATATCGTGCAGTAGTCACTATCCCGTATCTCCAGACCGTAGTTGGTGTTCACGATGGTATTATCACGGAATTCATTATTATCGGAATTCGTCAAAAATACACCGAAGCTCGTACAGTCGCTTACATTATTGTTCAAGATAAGATTAAATTCACTGGAATCGCGGATATTTATACCCCTTATGCTCCCGTACACCACGTTATCTCTGAGCTCGTTGTCTGATGATTCCATCATATAGATTCCATCAGGGTTGTTGTAAACTATATTGCCCAAGATGGTTCCGTTGGTCACCTCATGTAGATAAATACCCGAATTCCTGAAGAACTCACCACTATTACCACTGGCGTTGTAAACATAATTATCCCTCAGCTCGAAGTGAACCGTGGTATTACCTATGAATATGCAGTTACCCAGTCCCTCACCATCGATATCGTAACCCTGGATAATATATGGATCTTCTTCAGTACCATCTCCGGCCCAGCCTTCAGTATCAGCCTGTTCGGCGAAGTCAGTATCGTCGTTTATACGGATGGGAGATCTAGGTGTGTAATCCCCCAAAGGTCTTGGGATAATCTTGGATGTTTGAATCCATCGTTTCCATCCTATACGCCCAACATCATCGTTCACTGATAAATCCGGGTATTCCTCCACGGGATAACTCCCGATATCTTCATCCTTTTCGATCAAATCTTCATTATATCCAGTCATGGTAACCATCATCGATGATGAGCTAATCAACAGTGCCATTACTATCAGAAATGATAATATCTTATATCTCATGATTTCCAACTCCTAACAAATAGATATAATATACGACATACACCAATATATAGTTTTCTTAATAATTAAATTAGTATTGAATTTTAATATAATATACTATATTAGTCAACAACCTGTCGTGTAAAATAAAAAAGATCATGTTATTTTTATGAGCACTCAATAACATAATAATCTTCTGTTTAAGTCAAGTAAATAACTCAAAACTAGCGTGTTGGGAGTATACGTATAGTTAGTATTTATTCCAGCTGATGGCTTCATGTCTTATATTTATAGCATATATATTATTTTTATTTTTTTAAAAATCAAAACCTCATTTTTAACCTAACCTTTAATAAAAAGTTGTTTTATCTTTTCTCGTGGCCCGGATCAAAGCTTTTCTGGA
>CAYNQI010000018.1:0-20074 GCA_964399335.1 uncultured Thermoplasmata archaeon
GGTGGAGCGGTGAACCTGGTGAAAACGAATTCAGAGGAGGTATAGATAACAGTCTTATGACGTCCTCTATCGATCTAAGGAACGCTGATACCGCCGATTTCAGTGCGGACTTTAAATTCAATATCAATACAGACCCTGGTATACCTCCAGATACGGTACGGGTTGAGATCACTAAAGATGGAGGTAGAACTTGGCAGTCGATCAACTTAGGTACACGTGTAGCAACAGGGGTATCAGGCGGTTCAACCTCTTATCACTGGGTCCGAGCAGATGAACTATCTAGACTTAACGTCGATCTCTCAGACTACTCAGGTAATATAATACGCTTGAGATTCAGGGTCGCTACAAACAACGACCCGGACTACGATAATTTCGAAGAAGATCCTAACGACGAGACTAACGACATCGATTTCGGTGGATTCTACGTTGACAACGTAGTTATCAGTGGACGAACCGCAGGTTCATAAAAAACCCCTTCTAAATACTCTTTTTTTTCACTCCCTGACATAACCTTAATATATGTCCTCAGTATCGCCCATCTAGGTGCTAAGATGGATAGGATTTCAACAGATAAAGTACACGAAATGATGAGGCGCTATACCATCGGTGATGGGATGGATATAGTTTATGACCATAAGAAAAGCCACGGTAGCTATCTATACGATGCTAAAAGTGATAAAGAATACCTTGATATGTTCACTTTTTTTGCCAGCTTACCCCTTGGACACAACCATTCTAAACTCATGGAAGATGAATTCTTCAACCATCTTGCAGAAGTAGCTGTCAACAAACCATCTAATTCAGATATATATACCAAAGAATTAGCCGAATTCACCGAAACCTTCGCAAATATAGCGAAACCAGATTTATTCAAGCACCTATTTTTCATAAGTGGTGGAGCTCTAGCTGTCGAAAACGCACTAAAAGTCAGTATGGATTGGAAAGTTAGAAAGAATTTCAACAGGGGTTACGACCAAGTTGTTGGCCAACAGATCATCCATTTCGAAGACGCTTTCCACGGAAGGTCAGGTTACACACTTTCATTGACCAACACCTTCGATCCGAGAAAATACCAGTATTTCACTCGATTCGATTGGCCTAGGATCGATGTTCCGAACCTCACCTTCCCTGTCACTGAAGAAGTAAAAGAAAGAGTAAAAATGCAAGAATCACAATCTATCAGACAGATACATCATGCCATCGATGAAGATGGTGACGACATCGCAGCCCTGATAATGGAACCTATCCAAGGTGAAGGGGGAGATCGACATTTTAGACCCGATTTCCTAAAATCATTACAAAAAATCTGCAAAGAAAACGACATCATGTTCATACTCGATGAGATACAATCAGGGATGGGATTGACTGGAAAATGGTGGGCATACCAACATTACGATATCAAACCGGATATAGTAGCATTCGGAAAGAAGGCTCAAACCTGCGGTATAATGGCCAACGAACGTGTAGAAGAAGTTGACCATCACTGTTTCGAAGAATCCAGCAGGATAAATTCTACATGGGGTGGAAACTTAGTAGATATGGTCAGGTCTCAAAAATACATCGAGATAATCGAAGAGGAAAAATTAGTAGAGAATGCTAGAGAAGTAGGTAACTACCTAAAAAACGCTCTATTGGATCTAGAAGATGATCATGACGGTGTAACAAACGTTAGAGGGAAAGGATTGATGTGTGCTTTCAACCTACCATCTACCGAGCAGAGAGACGAAGTAAAAGAAAGATGCTTCAAGAACGGTTTACTCGTTCTAAAATCTGGTAAAAGAGCGATAAGGTTCAGACCACCATTGAACTTCAGTAAAGAAGAAGTCGATAAGGCTTGCAGTATCTTAGAACAATCCGTCAATAATTGCCTTTGAAAAACCATTTTTTACATTTCTTTTTCTATTTTCCCAGTGGCCGCATTGATAACGACTATGCCCTTTGTACCTTCTACTGCCCACATGGGGACATAAACTATCCCTCTTTCATTCAATTCGATATTCTCTTTAGAAGGTGCGTCTTCACTCTTCTCAACTATTGTCACGCCTTCTTCCTCCCATCTATCTTCTCTTTCAACACAATGTCTATCTCTTATTGCAGATAGAGCTTTATCGGTACTATCGTCCTTTGAGATATTAGGTTCTAATTTGATATGTGACCTTTTGATATCTGAAACACGTTCAAAAGGCTGGTCCCAAAAATTTCTCTTACCAGATATACCGTTCAAATAAAATTTCCCTTCGGTTACTTCGCCGTCATCCCACCATACTTTGTAATCAAAGAGATAGTGAGGAACTAACTCCAATCTGTACTTGAAACCCTTCACCTGCTTCTCTCCAAGTTCCGAAACATGGTTAAAATCCATGATCGGTTTAAGAGTTGCTTCTTTCCTTCTATGCTCGATATCAAAATCAAAATCATCGTCTGGTCCTACTAGACCTTTTTCTCCTTCAGCGATACCTTCCATAACACTTTTATCTAATTCCATCTCACCAACTTTTTGTACTAACACATCCCTGTTCCAAACTTCAACATCAGAAGGTATCTGTTTCATGAAATCTTCATCTACATCTTCGAATACGACCAATATTTTCTCACCTTCAGCTTCATCCAACTCGTCTAGGTCCGAATCTTTTACCCGATCACCAGCTATGATTAAACTCCTTATATGCTCATCTGATTTACCAACGATCTTACCTTTCCCACCAAAGATGAGCTCGTAACCTTCGAATTCAAGCAGGTCCTCCATTAGTTTATAGAAGTTCTTCACAGATATCACATTTTTAGATGTATTTTACTTACCAAACATTGACTTTATAGCATTTAAATTTAATCAAATCTCGAACTGTGACATATCTCTATTGTCAGCAGAAGCTGTTCCTTCTTCACTTACAGCTATTACACCGATAGATACCTCATCGGGATATTCTTCAACTACGATCTCACAAGCTTCTTTGATTTCATACTCTGATAATAGATCATAACATCTTTTAGCGCTCATCCTCTTGATGATCTCTTCACCTTTACCTGTAGTGACCACTGCACCTCTTTTACCGGCGTAAAAACCACAACCTATCAATGGACTATCTCCAACTCTTCCCCGCATACAAAAACTTGTTCCTCCGGTAGAAACAGCAGCTGCGTATTCCCCGTCTATCTCTGCAACACATCCTACAGTATCTCCACCATCGACCTGATCGTAAAATTCCCTTATCTTCTTCAGTCTTTCAGAACCACCTGTTCCTTCGAGCTTCTCCTTCATCTCTTCAAATTCTTCAAGGCGTTTTTCAGTAATTGGATCATGTTTTCCATATCCGAGGTCCCTAGCAAAATTGGTTGAATCAACTCCAGTCAACATAACGAATGGAGATTCATATACTTCCTTAGCTACAGCCACTGGATTTCTAACGTCTTCGATAGCTGATACTGCCCCTACCTCCCCGGAATACATCACAGCAGCGTCCATCTGAACAGAACCATCCAACCTAACTCTAGACCCTTTACCTGCATTGAAAACGGGATCGTCTTCTAACGCTTCAACCACACCGATGACTACATCCAAGGGATTTTCTTTACCAGATATACCTTTCTCAACGGCTTTTTTGACGTTTCCGTCCATCTCTCGTGGGCTTCCGACTCCACCATGGGCTAAAACTCTCATAGAACTGGTGAATAAGAGCTCATTATTTATTCTTTCGATTATTTTCTTATCAAAAGGGGAAAGAATGTTATATAGGTATAATTTAATCACTTAACGATGCATGAATATTCAGTTATGAAACAGTTGGTCTCTGCACTCCTAGATGAACTAGAAGACAAGAACGTAAAAAAAGTCAAAGAGATCAGAATTGAGATCGGTGAATTAACATTTCTAGGGGAGCAGCAGTTGAAATTCGCACACGAAGTTTTGAGTAAAGATAACATCCTAGAAGGTTCACAACTCAAAGTCAAAACCAAGGATGCCAAGGTAAAATGTGATAACTGCGATTATGAAGGAGGGGTCTCATATTCAAATGATCCAGGATTTCATTTTAACATCCCCGTTATTTCTTGCCCAGAATGTGGAGAAAAACCAAATGTTATCCAGGGAAAAGAGACAATGATCACTGGAGTAACAGCCGAAGAGGTTGATTGATATGGTCACAAATCTAGAGCAGTTTAAATTTAGAGATAAGAAAAAAGCCGACGATATCTTGAAAGAACTCGAACGGGCAAACGAAGAGATCACAGTTATGCATGTATGTGGAACACATCAAGATACATTAGTGAAACATGGACTTGAACCTATTCTAAAGGAAGTAGGTGTCGATATCAGACAAGGTCCGGGCTGCCCAGTCTGTGTTACCAATCAAAAAGAGATAGAAGAGATAATCAAGTTAGCAGAAGAAGGTATCACTATAACTGCCTTCGGAGATATGATCCACGTACCTGGTCTAAATTCATCTTTAAGCGACGCTAAAAGTGAAGGAGCTAAAGTCAAGATCGTATATGGTGTGGATGATGCAGTCAAATATGCTGAAAATCATGATGAAGAAGTTGTTTTCATGAGTGTGGGTTTCGAAACTACCACACCTTCAATAGCTTCTGCAATAATAAACGAACCTCCCGAGAATTTTAGTATTTTAACGTGTAACAGGGTTATCCCACCGGCATTGAAACTGATTCTAGAAACAGGAGAGATAAGTTTAGACGGTCTTATAGAACCAGGTCATGTCAGTGCTATCATAGGTACAGAACCCTACGAACCCTTATCAAAAAAATTCCACATACCACAAGTTGTAGCAGGTTTCGAACCTCTAGACCTACTTTTAGCGGTTCTCCTACTCGTCCGTCAGAAGCAGGAAGGGCGTGCTGAGGTCGAAAACGAGTATGATAGGGTAGTGAAACCTGAGGGGAATTTAAAAGCTTTAGATTCCATGGAAAAGGCCTTTAGAACAAAAGATGTCGAATGGAGAGGGTTCCCTACCATCGAAAACTCAGGTCTAAAACTGATAAAGCAATTCGAGAAATATGATGCTAGAAAGAACTTCGAAGATATTCTAGAAGATGTTTGGGAAAAAGAATATGATGAACCGGAAGGATGTCTATGTGGAGAAGTATTAAGAGGTGTTGTAGATTCCGAAGAATGTCCTAAATTCGCCGAAGAATGTACTCCCCAGAATCCGATAGGGCCATGCATGGTGAGCAGAGAAGGTGGATGTAACATCGCTTTCAGATATAAACGAAAAAAATGAGTACATGAAAGTTATTACCTCCGGTGATGAGGTGACGAACATTCGAAAATATGAAGAAGATGCATTTGGAAAATGCTTATATGACTATCATAAAGGCGAAAATCCTTTCCAAATAATTGAGAGAGATGATGGATATATAGACATAATCCCAGTAAATCACTATTTTACAAAACATGAAGACTGGCCAGATCATCAAAAAGAAGCTATGGACTACGTTCATGGGAAAGTTTTAGATGTTGGATGCGGAGCAGGTAAACATGCACTTTATTTACAAAATCAAGGCTTTGAAGTTATCGGTATCGATATCTCACCATTGGCTGTAAAAGTTTGTAGGAAAAGAGGTTTGGAAAACGCAAAAGTAATGGATTTAAACCATATCCATAAAAAAATTAAAAACATAGATACGGTTCTGATGCTGGGAAATAACTTTGGACTGTTCCAAGGTAAAAACAGAGCTAAAGAACTGCTCAATAATATATATAAAGTGACCACTGATGATGCTGCTATTATCGCAGAGAGTCAAGATCCGTATGAAACAGATAATGAATTCCATTTAGATTACCATAAAATGAATCTAGAGAGGGGTCGTATGGCTGGTCAATTGAGGATAAGATGTAGGTATAAGAAATATGCCACTCCATGGTTCGATTATATTTTGGTATCTCAAGATGAGATGAAAGACGTATTAAAAAAAACTAGATGGTCTGTGCATAAATTCATATCTAGTGAAAATAGGTACATATCGATAATCCGTAAAAAGTTATCTTTGGATAAAGCATAAATAAATCAGAGGATAATATACTACTATGGGAGAAACTGCCGGCCTTGAAATCTTCAAGGAAACCCATGAATTTTATAAGAAATACGGGTACAACGCCCGCCTAGAAGACCTTACAGATAGTTCTCTTGAATTTTTACGAAATATTGAAAAAAAATTGAGCAAAGGATTCCATAATATAATAAGTTCTGACGAGATCAGAAAAGAAAGAAAAAAATTAGGAGTTAAAAAATCAGCGAAAAGTAGATGGAGATGTACAGTAAACACATCTCCTTTAGCAGCAAGAACTATGCCATATTTTCCAAAGGTGTTGGGCAGACTATTGAGGAATAGTAAGGGAAGCTTCTACGATTACGTTGACGAAGAACTCGCGAATTACATGGAAAGGTACTGGGATATGAGAGGTGGGTCAGGTACATCTCGGAAAAAAAGAGTAGAATGTATCAATAGACGTACCGGGAGAGGAGGAGATACTAGTAGGGGTTATCTTTTATTCCCATGGGAAAAAGTTCCAGATTACTTCAATCCACAGTTGATACGTGATGTTGGTAGTGAGAACTTCTTAGGGGGTCGTATTGAGATGACTGCTCTAAGAAGAATGTGTAAAAACAGAGAATATATTTTAGAGTACTACCCAAGTTTCAAAGACTTCGAATATTACAAAAAATACGAGCTTCTGGGAAAAAACGTAAGGTTCGTACCTGTTAACGAAATAAATGTTCCAGAAAGATGGGAACTATACATATAAATTGATCCTTCTTTTTCAAAACTTTCAAACAACATGTTTTTATATCCTTTACCTTTCAATTCATACTAGATTGAACCCTAAAAAGATAACATGTCAGAGGATATAGAAGACCAGATAGAAGAAATTGAAGAGGAGATACGTGAAACTCCTTACAACAAGTCTACACAGCAGCACATAGGTAGATTAAAAGCTAAACTATCAAAACTAAAAGATAAACTCGATAAGGAAGGTGAGGGGACCGCAGAATATGGTGGATATGCTATAAAAAAGGAGGGGGATGCTACAGTTGGCTTAGTTGGATTTCCAAGCTGCGGTAAGAGTACATTACTGAATAATTTAACCGGAGCTAAGAGTCAAGTGGCCAATTACGAATTCACAACATTGAAGGTCATACCTGGTATTTTGAAATACAATGATGCAGTGCTTCAGATATTAGACCTGCCTGGTCTTGTTGAAGGTGCTTCCTCTGGAAAGGGTAGAGGAAAAGAAGTATTATCTGTAGCTAGAGAAGCAGATCTGGTTCTACTTATGGGAGATGTCTATAAAGATGAGTTACAAAAAATAGTAGAGGAGCTAGAAAGTAAAGGAGTAAGATTGAACAAAGAACCTCCTGAGATCGTTATAAAAAAGAAAGAAAAAGGAGGCATAGAGGTCAGAAGCACTGTTCCATTGACTAAGATCGATAAAGAAACCATAAAAGAGATATTAAGAGAATATCGATACATCAACGCAAATATTGTTATCAGAGATAATATCACAGTCGACGAATTGATCGATCATCTAAGTGGGAATAGAGTTTACATACCTGCAGTTCCCATCATAAATAAGATAGACCTTGAATACCATAATAAGAACCTCTCTGAGAAGATTAAAAAATGGGAACCAGTCTATATATCAGCTTTGAAAGAAAAGGGTTTAGATGAACTCAAAAAAAGAATATTTGATGAGCTAAATCTTATACGTGTTTTTCTGAGACCTAAGGGTGAGAAAGCTGATGATGAACCCATGATCTTAGAAAAAGGGGCGACTATCGAAGACGTATGTAAAAAACTACATAGTGATTTCATGGAGAAATTTAGATATGCCCGTATATGGGGACCAACAGCTAAATTTCCTAAACAGCGTGTTGGTATGGACCATAAGTTAAAAGAGGGAGATACTGTTCGTATAATAACTGAGTAAAACATCAGTTAGATTTAAATTATAGCATTCATAGTTGTGTTCTATGATGAAGGAAGTGATCTCGAAAGCTATGAGCTCGGGATTGGATTTCACTAGGAGAGGAGCTCTTAAATCCTTTTTAAATAAAATGGATATCGATGAAGATCTTTACGATAAAGTGTATATCGCTATCAAAAATAGATCATTCTATAAAGAATTCGAGGAGGCTCCTAAAAAAAGTATAATCATTTTCCTCCCACAGTGCCTTAGAAACTCTGAAAAATGTGAAGCTGAACTGACTGATGAAGGATACCAATGTGACCACTGTGGTGAATGTTCCATTTCTACCATAATTAAAACCTCTGAGGGCCTTGGTTATGGAGGAGTTTACATAGTTCCAGGAGGGAGTCTAGTCAGAAATATAATGAAAAACAAGAAGCCGAGGGCAGTCTTAGGAGTTGCCTGTAACTACGAACTTGTAGAAGGAATAGAGCACGCTACTATTCATGATATTCCGACACAAAGTATACCTTTGATCAAAGATGGTTGTAAAGATACAGAAGTAGATGAGAAAGAGGTTTTGGAACTTCTTGATAAATGAATCTATTCTCTTATTATCTTTCCATATTCTTTTTATTTTGGCTTTTAGGTTTGAAATAATAAAAAGAAGCAAATCCAACTACTATTATTATTCCGATTATCATCATTATGCGTATATCCGTTATCTCAAAAGGCCTAGTAGTAGATTGGAAAGCGTATAATGTTCCATCATAGGATGTGATGTAAACAGACCCGTCTTCCCCTATAGCTGGTGATGAAAGGATCATCGAATCCGTTGTATAATTCCATCTCTGCGTTCCGTTGGGATTAATAGAATAAATTATATTATCTGATGAACCGATATATATGGCACCATCTTGACCTACAGCAGGTGATGAAAAGATCCAACTATCTGTAGTAAAGTTCCATTTCTCAGTCCCATCTGGATTAACAGCATGTAGATTGTTATCATTTGCACCTACATAGATCGTTCCATCAGAATCTATAGCAGGAGAGGAGAAAACTGCACCAGCTATACCATATGCCCATACTTCTTCTCCAGTTTCTTTATCTAAAGCAAAAAGATGACCGTCACCTCCTCCAATATATACATTTCCATTTTCTCCTATTGCTGGTGAAGATGAAATGCCTAAACCTCGTTCATACCTCCACTTCTCTGTGCCATCCGGATTTAAAGCATGTACCCATCCGTCTCTTAAGAAACCTTGTTCATCAAGCCTTGTTGATGCGACATATATCGTTCCATCACTAGCTATTGCCGGTGAAGACTGGAACATCCGCATCTCATGTTCCCCTTTGAAGGATATATTCCATTCCTGTCCCCCCTCAGAGTTTAGTCGATATAAAACACCTTCATTATTGCCAAAATAAATATCTCCATCAGGGCCGATAACCGGTGAGGAATCTATCCTACTTTCAGTTTCAAATCTCCAGTTTAAATTACCAGCTGAATTTAATGAATAAAGATAAGTATCAGCAGATCCTATATAGATGGTACCATCTTCTGATATGGATGGGGTAGACTCTACGGCTCCGTCGAAAGTATACTCCCAATTTTTATGACCGTGTTCATTTATCGAAAATAGTGTGTCTCCTGATGGTTGGAGTATATCTCCAGTTCGAGTTATGACTGGAGAACCAATTACATTATTTTCTAGAGTTTTATTCCACGTTTCATCCAGTTCAATATCCTCAGACCCATCATCAACACTTCCTGTACGTTGAGGGTTTTGTCTAAAACAGGGCCAGGGACTATTATTAGAGTTATCTCTCGACTCCGCTAAAGGAACGTTAGCTAATATGGATAAAGAAGATATAATCAATAATATGATGACGAATATTGTACAACTCCTCAATAAACTATTCTTTTTCATTGTGTTTATCCACCTTTGTGGCTCGATTATTTACGCTTAACCTATTTCTATTTTTCCCAATGAATCGAGGGAAAATTATATTTAGTGCATGTCATGCTTATAATACAGGGTAAAAAATATGAAGATTTGGCAAAAGATAATCTCAGGAATGATTATACTTGTATTGTTTGGAGCAGTATTGGTACCGATGAACGTCGAAGCTCAAGCTGAAGCACCAGAATGGAAAGAAGGAGACTCTTGGACCATGGGGTTTGAAGTAGATATAGAGGAGATCTTCGCACCGGGATTTGAAGAGATAAGAGATGAATTTGACGACGATTTCGAAGAAGATGATATGATAAAAGACTTTGATTTCGACTTCTATGGTACTGCAGAAGCGAGTACACATACTGAAGTAATCGAAGTCGGTGAAGAACATTATGTATTGGAGATAGACTCTGAAACAGAATTTAACATGGGTGGTAGTGTTGAAATAACAGTTCAATTTCCGAAAGAGGGTGAAGATGTCGATGGTGATGAACCTCCAGAATTAGAAAATAGAACTATAAGTGGAAGTGTAGACGCTGAATTCGTACAAACCATTATGGGAGAAGCGACCTTAGAGAAGTCAACCCTTGCCCTCGAAAGTTTAGAACTTGATATAGGTTGGTCTCTAGATGTAGATGTAGAGATAAACGGTTTCCCAGATATGGAAAAAATGGAAGAAGAGGGAATAGTGTCTTACACTGATTACGAAGGTGGAATCGAGCTTTCATTTGATCTATCTCTTGAGTATGCCTTCGAACCTGCCCTAGATTTCTTCAATTTCCCAATAGAAGAAAACAGTGAGTGGGAGTCAACCTCAAATATGACAGGTTCTGGCACCTATGAAGGTATTTTCGATATCCATGGTTTGCCTGAATTCATGATGGATGAGATCGAACAAGATTTAGGTATGGAATTTCCTATAATATTCGAGGATCATGAATTCGAGGATTCAGAAGATATAGCATACGGAGAGATCAAAGAGGTCACAGAAGAGGTAGATGTTGAAATGAAATGTGTTGGAACAGACGAGATCATACTTCAAAATGGTGAAACTACCGATGTCTATCTACTTGAATTCAATGTAGATATAGAGGATGACGAAGAAGAACCTAGTTTCGTGATGAAATATTCACCCGAATACAAAAATTTAGTTTCGATGGAGATGTCGTTCGAGAACACTCCACTCGCTGAATACATGACAGATGAAACAATGAGCATGGAACTAATTGATAGTTCATTCCACGAAGAGGATGATGACGATGATAACGGGATACCATTTATTTCAACTGGCATGGTTTTGGTATCTGTGATAATAGCAACAACAATATCCATGTTCTTGAAGGAAAACAAGAAAGAACAATAGATATACCAAATATACCGGAAACATCAAAATCTCTTTCTTCTTTTTTAATTTACCAAAAAAAGACTTATAGCATTAGTTTTAATATCTGGAAAAGGAGTTAAAATGAAACCTTCACTTGAAGTAAAAAATATCTATAAACGTTTGGATGGATTTATTTTATCCAATATAAGCTTTGATTTGAAGGAAGGCGAGATAATCCTCGTGGGAGGAAAAAACGGAGCTGGAAAGACAAAATTGTTAGAAACTATTTCATGTATATCCCCACCCTCAAAGGGGTACATCTCCTATTTTGGTGAAACCGTGTTCAAAGATAAAATACTCAAAAATAGATTGATAAAAACTAACCATAGATTAGGAGTGCAGATACAAGATGAAAGATTATTCGGTAGTTTGACTGTCGAAGAGATCTTTGAAACATTATCATCATTATATGGTGTTAAAGATTACGAGCGTTACTACTCTGATTGCCCACATATTAAAGGAGAATTACAGAAAAGAGTGAATACATTATCTGATGGAAAAAAACAATTAATCAAATTTCTTCTTAGCATAGGTCATGATCCAGATATTATTTTGTTAGATGAACCGACATCTTATCTTGACGGAGATGTAAGAAATTGGGTTTTCAATAAAGTGAAGTCTTTAAGTTCTGAAGGTAAATCTTTTATCATAAGTTTAAATCAGTTTTGGGATATAGGTGATATAGCCGATAGGTTGATCATTTTAAAAGATGGTCAAATAGAAAACATAATACACGACTTCAAAGATTTTTATAACGGTTCAGCTATCAGTATCCAGACGATTTTTAAAGATGGTTCAGAATCGGTGTTAAAAGATATAGCATCTTCAGATTCCCATGTGATCTCAAGGTCAGAAAAAAAATCTATCAGAATAATCACCAAATATGATATTAAAACTATAAAAGATGAATTCGATATCGAAGATAAATATATAATTAGATTCAGTAGACCTTACTTAGAAGATTTTTATCGATTAAGAGGGGGTTATAAATATTGAAGAGAAATCCCTTTAATGCTTTTTTAAAATCACAAGCGAAAAGGAGGATACGGAATAAGCGATATATGGTATGGATTATTATAATGCCATTGCTATTCATGGGTTGTTTGAATTTAATATGGAGTGAAGACTCAATCCAGCCAAATATCGCCGTTCTCGATAGAGATGAGTCAACTCATTCTGTTATTGCCATGGGATACCTGAAGTCACAGGATAACGTAAATATTATAGAGGTCTCGTCATTGGACGAAGGTGTAGATAGATTAAGAGATGGTGATGTAGAAGTCTTTTTAGTTATACCAAGAGATTTTGGAGAAAAATGGGAAAACATTTCGGATAACGGTGATTACGAGTCTATAATATTGGATGTTTACCATTCAGCAGAAGGACAAGAAGAGGAACTTTTAAATACGCTCTTGAAAGGAATTACCAGTGAAATAAATACTTTTATAGAGGGTGAAAGGAAAAAGCCAGTACATATCAATTCTAGAAGGTTAGATCTAGATAGGGGATCTGCTTCAAACATGCTTTTGCCAGCAGGTATTTCCATTGTAATAGTTCATGTCGGTATATATGCATCCAGTAGTAACTCTTCTAGATTTAAAGAACTAAATCTAAGTAAAAGATTAAAATCTAGCTCAAAAGACCCCATCTTTTCAAATCTTGGAATGGTCTCTGTGGATTCTTTATTTACCTCGTTAGCAGGAACCATAGCCCTAGCTTTTGGATCGATACTTTTCGAAATCAATATTTCCGCTACTACGTTCATGTATTCAATCATACTTTTCTTAATTTCTAGTTTTACTTTTAATCTCATCGGCCATATCATAGGTAAAAATTCAGATATTCAAACTTCCTCTCAGAGTATATCGTCCATGGTGGTATTTCCTATATTGTTTTTTACCCAAGCTTACCTTTTCTCGTGGTTGTTTCCAAATTATATAATCCAAGTAACTCAATTTCTTCCTACATTTCCCTTAGTTCAAGGGATGAAAGATTTATATTTTTCATCGCCAACCTTGACAGGGTATTTTTTATTAATCTTTATAAATTCAATATGGGTGATCGGTCTTTTAACTATTATTTATTTTCAAGAAAATAGAAGGAATTGATACATACTAAATGTAAAATACATAAATTCTAAATAGATAGATATAATACTATCCTCAATACGAAGTTTATTGGAAAGATCTTAAAAATCAAATAGAAGACTAGATAGAAAGATAAAAAATAGTGTCAAAAAACAAAGGTTGGAAGAAATTATCACTTAAATCGATATGACCAAACCTTTATAATATGCGGATTCGATAAAATGTATAATCAATATTGGAGGACCTCACATGGGTTTCTTAGATTCGATAAATAATTTGTTAAATAAAGAAAAAAGAGCTCTTAACAAAGCTCATAAACAAATGGATAAAGTAGAAGATATGAAAAACTCAGGTAATGTCAAGAGTGCAAGAGAATTATGTGATAAAACCTGGGATTATCTTCAAAAAAAGAGAAGTAATTTTGAACAAAGATATGATAAATTATCTCAAGCATATGATAGATTAGCATGGCTCTATAACTCATTGGGTTTCGAAGATACAGCTTTAAAAATAGAAGAGGAAGCCTTAGGTTTAGATAATAGAAATATCAGTGCACTCAATCATAAAGCGCTGATCCTTTCTAATAAAGATCAAAACAAAGAGGCTCTACATATTTTGGAAGATGCACTTGAAATAAATCCAAATGATAAACATACCCTTAAAAACAAAGGAGATATACTTAAAAAAACAGGGAGAGAGGAAGAAGCAGTACGTTCTTTTGAAAAAGCATTGGAAACGGACCCCAACGATATCACGTTCTATGATAAAATATTGGAGATAAAACCACGTGATGCTAAAACGTGGGCTAATAAAGGGATTGCTCACAAAAATATTAACGAATACACACAGGCGATCGAATGCTTTAACAAATCGCTTGAAATAAAGCCTCATCAAGAAAGTGTATGGCTACAAAAGGGATTGACGTTACGTGAAATGGGCAATCTTAATGATGCTGTGGTTTGTTTTGACAATGGCATCGAAACAGACCCTGATCATAAGAAACTTTGGACTGAAAAAGGAAATACACTGTATCAACTAGAAAGATACCAAGAGTCATTAGAAGCCTATTCAAAGGCTCTAGAAATAGACTCCGAAGATAAGGATCTTTGGAATAAAAAAGGTACAATACTATATGAACTTGAAAGGTACCGTGAAGCTGTTTCATCATTTGATAAAGGCCTAGCTATAAGTAAAGATGATATTAGAATTCTTAACAATAAAAAAGAGGCATTGAAACCCTTAAAAAGATACGATGAGTTAATAAGAGTTTCTGATAGGATACTAGATAAAAATCCCTCAGATGCAAGTACCTTATACGATAAAGGGGTAGCTCTTCAAAAGCTCGGTAAAGAAGAAGAGGCTATAAAACAATTCGAAGAAGCTCTTTCTTTTAATCCTAGAGACATCTATGCTTTAGAACATGAAAAGGAGATCTACAAAAATTTAGAAAAATGGGACGATGTGATTAGGGTCACTGAAAGGATCACTGAGATCGATTCTGAAAATTGGGATGCTTGGTATGACAAAGGACAAGCATTTCTCAAACTAAAGAATCCATCTAAAGCGTTAGAAAGCTTCAATAGGTCATTGATGATAAAAGATAATGATCAAAAAAGTCTCAAAGGTAAAAAAGAAGCATTAAAACAATTAAATAGATATGAAGAGGTAATTTCAGTTTGTGGACGTTTAATCACGATAGATCCAGATGATGCTCAATCATATTTTGATAGAGGTAAAAGTTACGAAAGATTAAAGAATTTTGAAAAAGCCATAGAGGACTACAAAAAAGGTTTATCTATAGACGTATCTAGACCTGAAATATGGAATAATAAAGGCCTTTGTGAATATCGACAGGGTTTTTATGAAGATGCATTAGAAAGTTTCGATAAAGCTATAGGAATCGATTCAGATAACAAAAAATATTGGAATAACAAAGGCCATACCCAGACGAAGTTAGAAGATTACGAAGGCGCTATTAAATCGTATGAAAAAGCGTTAAAGATAAAACCGGAAGACCATAAAATATGGTACAGCAAAGGTTTAGCACAAGAAGGTATAAACAGATATGAAGAAGCTATCGTTTCCTATGATAAAGCCCTTGAAATTAACGATGAAAATCCCAATGTATGGTTTAGTAAAGGTATCGCTTTAGAGTGGCTAGACAGATATGAAGAAGCAATTGAAGCCTATAACAACTCTATAAAGTTAGATCCAAGAAATAGATTTGCTTATAAACGTAAAGGTATAGCTTTAGCTGAGATTGGTAGACATGATGATGCCGTTAAAGCCTTCAATAGGGCATTAGATATAAAATCTGAAGATCTAAAACTTTTAGAAAAGAAAAAAGAATCTTTGAAAGAGTTGGGTAGATGGAACGATGTTGAAAAAACTGCTTCAGAGATTATAGATTATAACATAGAAAATGTACAGGCATGGAGAGATAAAGGTAAGGCTCTGAAGAAATTAGGTGAGGCTGAAAGGGCTCTTGAGTCTTATGAAAAAGCAATAGAATTAGACGAAAATATTAGAGACCTACACGAAGCAAAAGAGTTGGTAAAGGACCTTAAGAGATGGGGAAAAGTCATAGAGTACTGTGAACACATAATAGATTTAGATGAAAAGAATTTTAAAGCTTGGCAAGACAAAGCTATGTCTTTGAAATATCTAAAGAGAAGAGAGGAAAGCATAAAAGCATTCGAAAAGGCACTTGAATTAGAGCCCGAGAATAGAGAAATGTGGCTACAAAAGGGTATGGTATTAGAACACTTGAAACAATATGAAAATGCATTAAGGTCCTATAACAAAGCTCTTGAAATTGAAGAGGATGTACATTTAATCCACAGAAAAGCTGAAAGTCTTAGAAAAATGGAAAGATTCTCAGAAGCCGCAGAATGGTACCAGAAAGCAATCGATATTGAACCTGAAAATACAAGGTATATCGATATGAAAGGACGCTGCCTGATCGAAACTGGTGATTACGATGAAGCAAGGGAGTTGTTTGAGAAGTCACTAGAGATAGATGATCAAAACGCTGAAACTTGGAAAGACAAAGGTCTACTCGTTAAGGAATTAGAGAATTATGAGGAGGCTCTATCATCTTTCGATACGGCTATAAAACTAGGTGAAACTGGTATAGAGGTTTGGATGAATAAAGCTGAATGTTATGATTATTTAGGCCGAAAAAAGGACGCTATCGAATCATATGAAAAAGCCATACAGCTAGAAGAGGAAAATCCTGTTTTATGGTATAAAAAAGGCCAGATAGAATATGAAATAGACAATAAACAAAAAGCTGTGGAAAGTTTCAGTAAGGCTGTAGAACTTGACCCTGATTATGAAGAAGCATGGTTCGAGAGAGGTAGAGCTCTTGAGGATATAAATAGTTATAAAAAAGCAGTAGAATCCTACGATAAAGCTATCGGTCTAAAAAGTGAAGATAAATATGCCTGGAATAATAAAGGCCGAGTTCTATTGGAGTTGGGTAAACCAGAGAAGGCTAAGAGAACATTCGAAAAAGCGCTGAAGATCGATCCGAACTTCGAATCTGCTAAAGAGGGACTTGAAATCTCTAAAGAGAAAGAAAAAGAACAGAAACTAGAAAATTATGCTAGAAAGATATTAGAATTCGAGTGCGAAAGAAACCGGTCGATATCTAAAGAAGAAGCTTTCAAGATTTGTGATATCCCTTATAATTACATAGATGATGTATTTAGATTCATCTCCAGCCGGGAGGGTTTAGATTTCCATGCTTTAGATGAAGAAAGTATATCTGAACTAGAAAGGGCATCTAGAATAGTTATTGGAAAGCTCTCTAGGGAATCAAAAAAGAACCTCCTGGAAAAGGGTGTAAGGCTTTGTGATATCGCTACAAATTTCAAAGATAAAAGTATAGAGGATTGCAAAAGAGTTTTAGAGTATATCAGAGAGGTTACACAGATCGACATATCTGCTGAAGAGATCGACGAAAAAACTGAAAGATTACTGAGAAAAAGAGTCTTAGATACGCCTCAAGAAGAAAGAGACATCCTTAGCTTGATAACAAATCTAAATGTAGGTATTTATCAAGCTAGAAAACTACAAACTGCTTTGAAGAAATTTGAAGGAAAGGGTTACAAAGCACCCAGCACGGAAATTTCATCATTAGTGAAGGAAAAGAAAGAAAGAGAGTACGAAGAAAAAGATAAAGAAACCGCCAAAGAAAAAACAATCGAAGAGGTAAGTGCAGATGAAAAAGAAGTTGAAGATATAGAAGATGAAGAAGAATTATGCTATTACTGTGGCGATCCTACTAATTACAAGCATGATTGCGGCCTTTTATCTGTATGTCCACAATGCGAAGGTGAACATGCAGGCGAAGAATGTCCAGAATGTTCAGAAGTTATAGGAAGCGCAGATAAAGAAGATGATGAGATGCTTTTATAGGTGATCAAGATCGGATATAAAATCCAGACTTCGCCTTTTTGACCTCTGATCTACTTTTCTCTAGGAAACTGTAAACTGTAGAGTGTTCACTACCCTGAAGTAGCATTTCGATAGCTCTTTTTGCTACACTTATCTCAACCGAGCCTCCTATAATACCTATAGTATTTCCATAAACAGAGACATATGTTTCACTGAGCTCTTCTATAATCTCTCGACTTCTACCATTTTTCCCGATAACCCTTCCACTTACTCTATGTACAGCATTAGAATTTTTTCCTACGTAATCTCTTATATCTATCAATTCAAAATAAACATCTTTATCTAGAATTTTTAATGCCTTATTTGGATTAAAACCCCTTCCAATAGCTTTGACCACATCCTCGACCTGCATCGGCATCAATGGGTCTTCAATTTCCTCTACATCGATCTGCACTAATCCAGTTTCAGAATCAATTTCAAGTTTTGCGTCAGATTTTTCTTCAATTTTAGATTTTACTTTTCCTTCTTCACCGATAAGAACCCCGATCCTTTCTTTAGGTATTTTTAAATCTATCATATCAATAATCCACTCCTTTGATATCATTAATAAGTTTTTCTTCGTCAGTATCGATTCCATTTTTAGAATAATAATTAGAGAGGTTTTTAATGTCCCTTACCAATAGTTCCTCACTTTTAGGATGAGATAAAGGAACTGCTTGTGAGACATCTATAAAATAAGGATAATCGTCCTTGATCAGAATATTGTACTCACTCAAATCTCCATGTACCATATTGACTTTCTGGTAAAGTGTCTTGTAGTCTGAAATGATATCATTATAAAGTATATTCAGACTCTCTTTATCAAAGGGTACATCTTTCAACATCGGAGCAGGCTGACCCTCATACTCTAAATATTCCATAACTAAGATATTCTTAGAAAATGTGATAGGTTCTGGAACTCTCATACCAGCTTTGTGCATTTTCTTTAGATTAGAGAATTCTTTCTTAGTCCAAGTAAATATTAAGTTCCTACCACTACCAAAATTTTTAAATCTCGGATCACCTTCGATATAGGTACGATATTTCTTGAATACGGCGGTGTTTATCCTCATTATTTTTAAAGCTACTTTAGTTCCATCTATTTGTAAACCTTTGAAAACTTTAGCTTCTTTACCAGTAGATATTGGATGTTCTAGAGTATCGATGAATCCATTTGTCATCAACTCATATAACACTTTTAAAGTACTTTTATCAAAAACCTCCTGATAGGTCTTTCTATCAGGTATTTTGATCTTATCTTTGACATACTGTTCCTTTTCTTCTCTAGTCATCTTTATCTTATCTTAAGCTTACAGTTTAAATAGGTTTTCCTATTATTCAGGATATTTTTTTCTATTCTTTTCGACTTTCTTTTCGACAGCTTGTACTATATTTACATCGGTAGCGTCGGCCATCAATAGCAAATATATGAATATATCTGCGATCTCATCCTCTAAATCTTCCCTTTCTACATTTGATAAATCATCGTCCCATTGGAATAATTCCATCAATTCCGATGATTCGATAGCTATTGATATGCTTAAATTTTTTGGAGTGTGGTATTTCTGCCAGTCCCTTTGATCTCGGAAATTAATCACTAACTCTTGAAGTTCTTTAATTTTACCCATAAATATGCAACTCTAATAAGATATAATAGTTTTTACAATGGATAGTTCTGATCAGAGACTCATCGTGATTTTAATTGAAGATACATCTGTAGCATCTCTTCCATCTCCTGCATCTAAATTTTCAGTAGATATAGAGATGTCTGAAACGGTTATATCTGGTAAGAATTTATTTCTCACAATCTCTGCCACATCAACTGCTTTACTGATTGCTCTACCTCTAGCTTTGATTAGAACCTCGTCAGACCCACTATTAAATTGGGTGATAACGGCCATAACATAATTCATTGTTTCTTTCTTACCGATAAACACTGTGTTTTCTTCACTCATCTAATTCACTCAATTGTTAATTATATATAATCAAACGATATTTCATAGAATATTAAACTTTTGGTTAATGATGATTAAAACAGATCAGTTAGAATCTGCAGGGTAAGCTAAAATCAAGGAGAAAAAATGAACGATGTAAATTTATTTGTAGAAAATCAAAGATTTCTAACTATACGCTAATTTTCATAGAAAATGTAGCGGACTCTGCAGAATGCTACCGCATTCTCCTTGTCCTCCAATCATTAACATAAAAATGATATAGCGGACTCGTCAGAAATCAAAGATTTCTAACTATACGCTAATTTTCATAGAAAATGTAGCGGACTCGC
>CAYNQI010000019.1:0-19919 GCA_964399335.1 uncultured Thermoplasmata archaeon
GGTACAGTAACTCAGGTGGTTCGAACTCACCATCTATCTGAACCTCTACAGAGTGGCCATAAAGGGCTCTGATCCTGCCACCGTCGATCTCGAATCGATTACGGTCACTTTCCATGACTAACTTTTCAATCTTTTCCAAATCGATCCATTCGTAACCGGACTCTTTTAGATGAGATATGACCTCGTTTAGTGGTGCAAAACCTTCTTCATCCAGTTCTAAATTGGCTGTTCCAGGATCGTGCCTTAATATATATGATAGATGCTTACTCAATTTAGTGAATTTTTCAGATGTTACCATGATGTCACTTAACAAATTTGATAGACACATTTATTTATCTTTCGTCACTACATAAACGCGTGGTATCCATGAACATCGCATTCGATTCGGTACTCCTAGGTATATTACTGGTTTTATCGATCCTAGGAACTATCACCTCTACGATATCTTACTTTCAGTTAAGAACAAGAAAGGTCATGGCGATAACGATTTTATTTAGCATTTTTCTCATAAAAAGTTCTGTGATGGCGGTCTCAAGGTTATGGTATCCCATCATCTCGAATTCCATAGACCCGATAATTTTAGTTCTAGATATATGTATTTTAGCTGCGCTTTTCCTATACGGTTTTAAGGAGTGACACCACTTGACAGATGACACTTTAGAGCTTGGACCTAGAAAAAAGATCTACCAGACCATAGATGATTCACCAGGTCTTCATTTGAGGCAGATAGATCGCAAGCTCGATATCCCTCTAGGTACCATAAGGTATCATCTTAGAGTTCTAGAAAAAAAGGATCTAGTCACCTCCAAAAAAGAAGGTAAGTACAAGAGATTTTACGCAAAAGGAAGTATCGATAGGAGCGACAAAAAGATACTATCATCATTAAGAAAAGAGATACCCAGGACCATCATCTTGTTCTTGATGGAGTATCCCCGTTCCACTCACAAAGATATCAACGCAGCATTAGATATCGCACCTTCTACACTCTCGTATCATTTAAAGAGACTAAAAAACAAAAGTATAATCATCAACAAAAACAAGGAATACAGTATCAAAGACCCGGATAAGATCGCTGACCTGTTGATCCAATATCAACAAACTTTCTTGGACAGTTTGGTGGATAGGTTCGTAAGGATCTGGAACAAGTAATAGGTCATTCATCGTCTTTTGGATCCTTTTTCTTGAACTTGAATATCAATAGATTAAAAATCAAAATAAATCCTATAGATAGGGTAAATCTTCCAAACTCGAATTCTGGTATTGTGGTAATATCTACAGCCTCGTCGAAGGCACTGCTGTAATAAGACCCTACATACAGTGTAGTTTCGTCGGTTACGTTACCAACATCCGCAGGGATCTCGATCTCCAAAGAAACATCGATAGATTCACCGCCGTTCATCCAACCGGTATCCGGGATACCATCATCAGTGGTGTCCCAGTCAGGGTTCACATGATCCCAATCTCCATCACCGCCTATATCCATAGCGATCAGTTCTCCATGCTCGGAATACAGTGACACGTTGAACCCCTGAGAAGAAGTTACAAGCATATGGAATACATCGACGCCTGAACCTGTGTTCTGGATCGTATGTTCGTAAGTCACGTTACTACCAGCTTGAGCCGTATCGTTATGGTCGGGATACACATCTACACCAGATACCACATCGAACGTACCGTAGCCAAAAGAAGTAACACCGTTGGACTCGATAGCTTCGATCTTGATATCGTAACTTCCCGTAAGAGCGTCTTCAGGAAGGTCAAAAGAGTGAGTGAAATTCGCCCAGTAAGATGGGTCAGATGGATCAACTTCATCCAATTCCATCGGTTGGCCGTCTAAAAGCACGGTCCCGTTGGGATCAGATATCGAAACGTTAGCGCCGGCGATATCATAACTTCCTATAGGATCACCTATCATAGCCTCGACACTGACTTCCTCACCGGCTGAGAATTCATCAGTTTCCACTTCACCGTCATAGGTTTTAACGTCCAAAACTTCGATATATGTATCTGTAAGAACTTCTAACCTGGAATCGTACTCACCGCTGTTGTAAAGAACTGTTATATCAGCTTCACCGGTGGATACCTGTAATTCCAATGGATTTCCCTTAGAAATCATGTGATCCGTTGAAAATGAGAAGGTATACCATCCTTCCTCTTCGATGTCGGTGATGGTATCAGTACCTATGACATCGCCTTCCTCGAATAGAGAAACCGTAACGTCGGGCACTCTATGACCGCTGGGATTAGGATCTATGTATATATGGACTAGAGCACTATCAATTAACGAAAAATCTTCAGCCATGTCAGGATCCTGAACCCATAAATTACTCTCACCGGCTTCGATAGTGGTTTCAACGGTATCGTCTCCCATGAAAGTGTTCAAAATATCATCATTAAGCAAGTAAAATGTTTTCATCTCCTCTGACAAGGGGATCTCCGTAGTGAAAATAGCATCATCGGATACGTCCGTAAAATTCATGGAAACGGCATGTAACTCCGTCTCGTCTTTCAAACCTTCACTATCCTCTGGAACTACTTTTTCAAAAGAAAAGGTCTTCTCTTGGGTTTCCTCGATGAAGACTTCAAGCTCACCTGCAGAATCCCAAGAAGTATCCACCCAATCCCACTCACCAGTACCACCTATATCTTCAGCGATCAAATACCCGTCGTAATATAGATTGGTTGTCCAACCTCTGCTGGATACACCCGGTTCCAATTTGTACGAATCGTCGACATTACCTATGTTTTTCACATTTACTGTAAAATTAACTTTTTCTCCAGACTGGGCTATTTCATGTCCGTCAGGATAAACAGAAACTCCAGGATCATCGGGGATCGAAAAATATGTGACTCCAGTGTGTGCATTGTCCTGGTTATCCCAAGCGTTAACTCTCACTTCGTAGCTCCCGCTAGGTGTATAATCTTCTAAAATAAATGAATAATTATAAAGTGTGTAAAACGGAGGTTCCTGGCTATCACCATCATAAAATTCCATCTCATCCTCTAAAAGGACAGAACCGTCCGGATAATAAACTGTGACTTGGTTTCCCTGGACTAGATCTGTGCTGATAGCATGTGTTACATTCCCCCTGATCTCTACTTCGTCACCACCTTCAAAAAAGTCCTGTGACTCCCCGTCCTCATCAAAGGTCTCTACGTCAACCACTTCGATGGTAGTATTGGTCGGTAGCCTCAAGCGGGAAGCTCTATCTTGGGAATTGTAATATACATCTAACTCCAAAGACTCGGTATCCTCAGGACCAGTGATCGATGTAGTTAGAGTCAGTGATTCACCTTTTGGGATCTTATGGTAATCTAATTCTAATGGGATAGTGTACCAACCTTCGGAGGATAACCCATCTCTCTCTCCTTGAGATATCACTCCCGATCCTGTCGATAAAGTTACTCTGACCCCGGGTTTATTAGCGCCCCTAGGAGTGGGATCTAGATAAATCAAAGCCTCCATATCACCAGTTATCTCAAAGTCATCAGCAAACTCCTCAAACATCCAATCGTGTTCCCTTTCTCCATCTCTATTAACTAAATTCAAAATTGATTCATCAGTACCTCTTTGAGTCCGTAAAACATCGTTACCACGCAAGTAGAAATTTTGAGTGGTTTCAGTACTAGTGAGTACCATATTTGGACCATCCTGTACTGTGCTCAAAATCACAGAATCTCGATTGGTGCTCCAATCAGAAGTCACAAAAATAACTTCAAAGCCATCTAAAAGCCCTTCTAACCCATTACACACGAATTCCATAGAATTGCCAGTGATTGCAAAATCTAAATCAATATCCATATCCGACCATCTACCACCACTCCATCGCTGAACTTCAAAATCCCGAACCTCACCGTACTGCCCTTTGAACCGTATCTTATACTCAGCCCTTGAACCCATTATATCATAACCATCTCCATCACCGCTGTCGAGGTAGACTTCGATGGTATCTTCACCTGTACGTAATGGATCAGGTCTAGGACCGATGTACCTGGAAACCTCTCTTCCCCAGTACCTTTCAGGTATCTTTGGATCCTCTGGAATAGTCGTGTTCAACCATTTATCGGGACCATACGGCCAATCAGCGACTCCGTCACCATCTACGTCTGGAAGAAGTTCACCATCAACCTCCACGAACATCTCGGAATCTGGGGTACCGTCGTTAGTAAAGTCATTCGGATAAGGATCATATTTATCCGGGATCCCGTCACCATCGGAGTCTCTTAGTTCCTCAACATATCGTTCAACACCCTCAGGTATAGCTGTACCCCCAAGGATGTTATCCCGAGTGCTTAACATGAAATAACCGCTGTCATCGAACATCTGCATACCATATCTCTTGATGTCGATGCGATCAGGTACATCACTTTCAGGAGCCTCCTCGTACCTTCCCCAATCACCAAAGGCACCGTCTATAACCACTTCGTCGGGAACTTCTTCGAAGTAATAAAATCCACCTGAACCAACGATCCTATTCACTGCATCGGACTCTACATCGACTATCTCCAACCCCACCATCTTCCCAGCTTCAACAGCAGGCACTCCCGATACAGAGACCCTAAATTCTTCTTCACTCTCAAGCTCCAAAGGAAGATCTAGTTCAGGGTCAAAAGATATGGATTCGAAATGTTCATCTCCTCTAAACTCCAAGGTTTCTACCTCTACAGGGCCCCCATAAGATCGGAATACGAGTTCGGATACGATAATATCAACACTTTCTAAAACGTCTTTATCTAAACCGCTTTGGTGAACTGTAAGCGATGGTTTATCAGGAGATATTAGCTGTTCAGCCTCAGCTTCGTTTCCAGTATGGTCCAAAGCTATCAATTGTGAATGAACTTCACGGCCCCTAACATACATATCTGGAAAAGAAAACTCTACCTCATTTCCAGATCTCTCTATCTCCAATCCTGCAAGATGTCTCCAACCGAACCAATTGTTATCGAGTGTTTCGTTCTCGTATCTGTAAAGCTGGCCGTACACACTATCACCCCATCCTTGTATCTTGACCATATACTGAGCTTCTAATTCACCGGTTCTATAGAACTCTGATCCATCTCCTGTTTGAATAAAAACATAGACGGCATCCATCCTTTTATCGGATCCTCCGACTAAAGCATCCTCTTCCGTCTTAAAATAATAGTTAAGTCGGTCCCGGGACCTTTCTACAGCACATTCAACTATATTTGCACTCGGAGAGATACCTACCATTTCGATTTCTACCCTATCTACATCTTCCCAATCTTCGAAATCGCCGTCTATGACGATACCTTCATCCGGTTCTTCATAGATAAAAAAGTGAGCAGAGCCTAATAATATTCCAATTATCAAGAAAAATATCACAGCAGACACAACTGTTTTTTTCCATTTTAAACGGCGTTCTAATGAACGCTTTTCTTCCCTGAGGCCGTTGATAAAACCAGCCTCACTTTTAGAATCGGTCTTCGAACCGTTCTCCAAACCGTTGATAAAACCAGCCTCACCCTTAGAATCGGTCTTCGAACCGTTCTCCAAACCGTTGATAAAACCATCATCGTCCTTAAGTTTAGTATCCCCTTTAGATCCGTTTTCTAGTCCATTGATGAATCCGTCTCTCTGGGAATTCGGAAATCCGCTTAAATTTCTACTTTTTAACTTACGGGGAGATTTAGACAAGTCGAAACCATCCCCTTCGATCGATTTTAAAATATAGTCGACGTAAACTTTTGCATCTTCAAATTTACCTAAAGAATATATCTTTTTCAAGCGGGTCAAGTGGTTATCTATATCATTTATAAGTTCATCATCATCAAAGTGTTTTACCTTTTCATTCAGTTTATTTATCGAATCCCCAACAGATTCCATAACATCTATGCCGGACTCTAAATTTTTTAAGACCTCAAAACAGGCATGATATCTCCCTTCGGCCTCCAACTTTTTAATTTTATTGAGCAGTAAGTTTATCGACCTTATGTGTGATGAATAGATGAATTCTTCCTTCTCAAGGTTATTTATTCTTTCTCTTACGCCTTTCAATTTCTGATCCAACTCTATCTTTTTCTTTCTGTTATTCACAAATATGTTGACAAGATTTTCACCAATGTCGTGTTTCTTTGACTGTCTATCGATCATCCCAGATATCTTATTGTAAAATACATTGCCCTTACCAACTGGATGTACAAGTTCGCTTTTACTTTGTACGAATCTACCAACGATACTATCTTCAGTTCTACCGTTGATAGTTTCTTCACAATACGGACATGTCTGATCATTTTCGAAATAAAAACCACAACTATCGCACTTCTCAAGATCATCAGTCAAATCCCTAGCACTCTCTAAAATCATTTTGGCCTTATGATCACCTATCCCAGGTATGTCTTTTAATTTATCATGACCTAATTCTAACAGACCCTCGACTCCTTTAATCCCTTCCCTTTCATATAAAATTTTAGCGGTTTGGTCCCCGATATATCGGATCCTCTTTAATCTGTTTAGTACCTCATTCATTGCTCCTCTTTTAATAAGAAATCTTGATCATGCTAATAATTTATTTGGTTCCTTAAAAACATTCCTTATTCCTATTGATGAATACTATATTGAATTTAGTGACTACGTAAGGAAAAGTTTTAAAATAAGTTCATAGGATGAAGTTTAGATACGATGTATGACGTTTTAGTAGTAGGTACAGGTCCCGCAGGTTATACTGCTGCACTCTACGCCGCAAGATACAAACTCGATACAATAATGATCGGAGAGATGCCTGGGGGCTTGATATCTGAAGCACCAGATGTTTGCAATTTTCCCAGTAGAAAGAGTATCAGTGGGATGGAACTAGCCAGCAAGATGGAAGAACAGGTAAAAGACCTGGGTGTAGAAGTTGTTTATGATAAAGTCGAAGACATCAAAGGCAGCGATAATGACTTCAATATCGTCGCTTCAAGAGATGGATATAAAGCGAAAAAGGTAATTCTGGCTACAGGTCAGGAAAGAAGAAGGCTTGGTTTGGAGAGAGAAGGTAAATTAACTGGTAGAGGTGTGAGTTACTGTGCTACTTGCGACGCAGCATTCTATAACGATAAAACGGTAGGTGTTGTAGGTGGTGGAGATGCTGCACTGGCTTCAGCACTATTACTAGAGGAATATGCTGAAAGGGTTTATATCTTATACAGGAAAGATAATTTCTTCCGTCCGGAACCCATCAGGGTCGAAGAGGTGGAACAAAACGAGAATACCGAATCTATCTTTAACGTTAATGTCGAAGAACTCATAGGAGATAAAAAACTCACTAGTGTCAGGCTAGATAACGGTGAAACTCTGGAACTCGATGGTCTCTTCATAGAAATAGGTTCGATACCCAACAACGAACTGGCAAAACAGATAGGGGTCAAAATCGTCGATGATGGTTATATCAAGACAGATGAGAATAGAAGAACTAATGTTCCAGGTATATACGCAGCCGGGGACATAATCGACTCGCCGTTAAAACAGGCTATAACCGCTGCGGGACAGGGCGCAGAAGCTGCTGCCTCGGTTTATGAAGATATTCAAAGGCAAAGGGTAAGAGATGAATAATCAACTAAATTAGGAGATATAAAAACCATATGAAATCTACGAAAAAGGCAGGATTGATAACGGTGATCATAGCGATCACGATAATTGCTCTTATTTTAACCCATACATTTTTACCTACCTATATCAAAGACAGAGGTAATCTCTATAGAGATTGGGAAAAAGGACAATGGCATTTGAATAATGACGACTACGATGAACTATTTATCGAATATGATTATGTAGAGGGCTACAAGCCGAACACGACTGCCATATATGAATTTGAAAATGTTTTAAGAGAATATACAGATAAAGAAGATATAACTCATCATATGGGTGATGTGATTCCATACCAGGATACGAAACCAGTTTACGGTGAAAATGATCTAGCATTTCTTGAAAATAGATACAGGGATGAAGAGACTAAAGGCAATACACTGGTCATCTATGTATTGTATTTAGATGGGGAATGGAAGCAGGAGGATGTTCTAGGACTCTCTTATAGAGGAACGAACATCGTTATTTTCATGGAAAAAATAATGACTAGTGCCGACAGAAGTAACAACATAGGCCACGGTGACATAGAAACCTCCGTTCTGATCCATGAATGGGGGCATCTAATAGGACTCGTTGGAAAAGATTATGATGCAGATCACGAAGATACAGAATATCCCCATCACTGCAACCAAGAGGCAGGAAGATGTGTAATGGCAGCTTCCGTTGAGATTAAGGGTGGTGAAGGTTCACAACCTCCTCCTACTGAGTTCTGTGAACTATGTCAAGAAGATATCGAAGAAATCAAAAATATGTATGATCCTTGGGGTCCAGCTGAAATCTTAACTTACATATCCATGGGTGGACAAACATTGATTGGTTTAACTTGGGTCGTTAGCGTTAGTAAACATAAAGAGGAAGAGATGTACAATAAAGAAACCTATAAGGATGGCCTTTCTCATGAGGAAATGGATTATATCAAAGATGACGAGAAAAAATATTACTGATCTCCCATCTCATAAGAGAAACTATAATTAACCTCTAAATTTGAGCTGTTTTCCCTTTGGCTTCTCAATTCTCTCAACCTTACTGTTTCAACATCTTCGCCTTGGAGCTCTTTTAACAAGCCTGGCACGTGGCCATCACCAACAACCGCTATCACCGAGTCGTATCTTTTATCTAACTCTTTGATATTCTCAGCCATGTGATCATTTCTTTCATCTATGAGTACACGAGATATCGAAGGCATGTTTTTTTCCAATATGTCCATGTAATCGGCCTCATTTTTCTCATATCTCTCCATTTCTTTCTCGACTCGTTCCTTACTTGTAAAAAGTCCCGCAACCATCCCGGCTATAAAGTATATTTTTTCTTTTAAGCTCATAGCTTTCATCATCTTCTTGAATGTTAAATTCGCTGGAAGGTCTATGAAAGCTACGCCTATCCCCAACTCTTTCGCTATTTCTACGGCTGCCAGCATCTCACTACCAACCTTTACACCAAAGTCATCTGCTATCTTCTTTTGTAAGATACTCATGGCTCTGTACATCAGTGGAACATCTTTTTTATCGTCGCCCTCGGATTTCAAAGCCACATATCTCTGTTTATCCAGTTCTACAGCTATAACTGATGGGTTTCTTGAAACGATCTCCTCTCTCAATCTTTCTGAGATATCGAACACATGAGCGGTACCGATTATCGTTATCATAAGTTATTATCATTGGAAACGATGAAGGGAACGGTATAAAAATGTATTTGATTTCTAATCATGGCTATGTTCCTTTTCAGGATGACATATCTTCTGCACCGTATCATCACCACACTCCACGCACTCTAGTTCTAAAGTAGAATGATATATATGGAATTCGTTGTGGAGTATATCACGTATATCGGTTTTGATCCGTTCCGACTCCATCATACTCATATCCTCAACCAATATATGTGCTGAAAAGGAATGGATACTAGAACATAGGGTCCAAAGATGTACATCGTGTATATCCCTAACTCCATCCAATTTTTTAATATGTTCTACCACATCGGACACTTCTAAATCCTCGGGGGTCCACTGCATTATAACTCCTATAGATTCTTTCAATAATCTAACCGAGCCTGATATTATCAACAGTGCTATAAGGACACTCAATATAGGATCTACTAGATAGTTGCCTGTTAAGTATATAACAACAGCTCCCAATACTACCGCTCCACTGGAAAGGGTATCAGCTAGTAGATGTAGATATACCCCTCTCACATTGATGTCTTTATGTCCATGGAGTAGTCGTGTAGCATAAAGATTGCCCAACAAACCGATAACTGCCACAACGAGCATCTCAGTTGATTTCACTGCCTGTGGGGAAAGAAAACGCTGATAGGATTCGTAAAGTATGTAACCACTTACGAAAAGCAGTATCACCGCATTCAATAGTGCGGCCAGGACTTCCGCTCGATGATGACCAAAAGTCGCTTTATCGTGGGCTGGTATGGCTGCCAAGTTGATGGCAGTTAGTGAAGTAGCTATGGCAAATGTATCCGTAAGTACATGTCCAGCATCGCCCAGTAAGGCTAATGAGTTCGAGATCAGATATCCAACCAAAGCTACTATCACCAAACCGATATTGATAGCCAATGCTATCCTTAGCTTACCTTTAGTACCTGTAAAAATGGATTTCAAACCCATGTCCGTATCACCTTTGCTAACTTTTGCAAACCTAGTGCGAGTTTTTGAGTCTCCATTCCAAAACAGAGCCTTATATGATCATCGCAACCTTTAGAAAAGAATCCGCCCGGCGATACTAAGATACCCTCTTCAAGGGCTCTCTTTGAAAATTCATACGAATCACATGGGAGTTTTAATTTAGGGAATGATATGATACCGGAAGATGGTGGGACCCATTCGATATTTTTATTTCCTTCTATCCAACCCCTGACCATGGAAAGGTTCTTTTCAGTTAGATCTCTAACCTCTGCTAATAACGTATCTCTGTTTTCTAGGACTTTCAAAACTAACTTTTCAGACAAGGTTGAATTCAAAAGGTTCATATCATATTTCATGCTATATATTTTCTTAATTAGCTCTTCATTTCTAGAAGCTATCCAACCTACACGGATGCCACCCATACCAAAGATCTTCGAAAAACTAGATGTTACAATTACATTGTCCCCTGTTTTTAAAGCTGAAGTACCGTTCTTGACAAAATCTCTGAAGATTTCATCTACGATCAAAAGTATATCTCTATCTTCAAGGATCTGTTGTATCTCTTTCATTTTATCTTCATCTAAAAAAACTCCACTAGGGTTGTGTGGATTTGTTAAAACCAAGGCCTTTGTTTTTGAACTTATGATATTTTGTAATTCATCTGTTTGTATTTCAAAACCATCCGCATACAGTCTCTCAAACGGTTTAACTTTTAAACCTAACTTCCTTGGAAATTTCAACAAAGGTTGGTAAGTGGGAGTTTCTACTATTATTTCTTCGCCCTTTTCCAATAGAGTTAAAAAAGCTACTGAATTTGCAATCTGTGTTCCAGGTAGTGGGACCACTTCAACCCCTTTATAAATCTTAGATAATTTTTTTTGTAATTTAAGGTCATATTCGTCTGTATAACCGGTATCAAAGGATGATGGGTATTCACCGTCATTAAAAATAGATATATCTCGCACACTACTTGAGGCTAGATTATACTCAACATCCTCATTCTCTCTAAGAAAATCCCTTAATGGGAAAGTAGATTGTTTCATAATTGAACCGATATATTTTGGATAGTTAAAAACAATTTCGGATTTTTGTGCTAAAAATCAGTTATTTTCAGGAAAAAATTAAATAATTTGGAAGGGATGGGAAAGCGCGTCAAAATACAGGGTTGAAAAGAAGGAGTAAATCAGATGAAAAAACTTATTCTCTGTGTGGACAGGGATGATGATATAGGGACTAAAACAGGCCTTAAAACACCTATTATCGGTAGGGAAGACATGCTCAATGCAGCTGTGAAACTAGGTCTAAAGGATCCTGAAGATTCAGATACCAATTCACTGTTTTCTGCCTTATCTACGTATGATGAACTTAAAAAACAGGGAGAAGAAGTAGAGATCGCTTGTGTGACAGGTTCTCCTAACATAGGTTGGAGATCAGATGAGATCCTTGCTAAAGAACTGGATCATGTACTAGAAACCCTTAAACCCGATTCTACTATATTAGTTTCTGATGGTGCAGAAGACGAATACATAACACCTATTATCACTTCGAAAGTCAACATATCTCATGTTAAGAATGTTCATGTAAAACAAATGAGAAGTGTAGAAAATTTTTATTACATGTTAGTTAAAAGCATGCAGGAGGAAAAGACAAAAAAGAAAGTGCTTTTCCCTATATCTTTAGCACTTCTTGTATACGGCTTTTTTACGGTATTATCCCTGATCGGAGATATATATTATAGAAGATGGGGGGCTCTAGAAGGTTTTTCTTCATTCGGTGTAGGTTTAATATCATTTGTACTCGGAGTTTACATAATAGGTAGGATATTCGAATTAGATAGAAAATTAATAGATGCATATTATGATTTGAAAAAAGCTATCAGTACAGCTGCGGTATGGCTTCCGTTCACAATAGTAGCTATATTAATAGTGTTAGGTAGTACTCAGTTAGGATGGGGGGCGATACTCAGATTAGACGATCCATCTATGTCTATCGCCTTTCTGACATTTGCTAGTACTGTGATATGGTGGTGGATAGGAGCTATTCTACTTCACGAACTGGGACAGGTAATAGATATCTATTTAAAACAAGGTAAGATAAAGAAGTCTTTCTGGGCGATATTGTTCTCCCTTTTAGCCCTTACATTCATCTTCTGGGGTGCCTTTAGTTACATCCGGGTTATGGTTGGGATGGAAGCAGCAAACGTTCTACCTATGGTAGCTATAAATATTACACTGGGATTATTGATCGGAATACTTGGTGGTATAACCCATACCAGTTTCGAAGATGATGAAGACGAAGAGGAATAAAAAATCAATAAGGTTTTGCCATGAATTATAAAGATTGGAAACCGATATATGAAGAGATCATCAAGGATTTTGGTTATTCAAAAGAAAAAGACATCATGGCCGCTAACGTACAGAGTGAAGTAAGGGGTTCAGATAGTTTAAAAATCTTAAAAAGATTACAGGGCTCCAGCGTAGAGATATTAGGGCCGTATGCTGAAAATCCAAGTGAGAAAATCGTAATGATAGCTGGGGCATCCCTATCGCATCTAGATAAAATTGATATCGATAACTCTTTTTTAGTTACGGACCTGGACGGAGACACGATTTTACAGAAAGAAAAAAACAAAGATGGTCTAACTACCCTTATCCACGCCCATGGGGACAATATAGATTTGATAAAAAAATATAGTCCCGAATTCACAGGTCACGTGATATCTACATGTCAGTGCCGACCCTTAGAAAATGTTTACAATTTCGGCGGCTTCACAGACGGGGATAGATGCGTTTTTATCGCTGATCATTTTAAAGCTAAAAAAGTCATATTGAACGGCTGGGATCTAGAGAATCCTGCTCCGAAAGGGGATAAGAGGATAAAAAAGAAGAAACTTAAGTGGGCACATAAACTTATACGGTTAGTAGATATTCCGATCTCGGTAAAACAATCAAAGGGTTTATAACCATCGAATTTCATTCCTAATTCCTTTACAGTGAAAGGGGAACCTTTATATAAGCAACATAAAAATTAGAACGAAAAATGGGTATGTTAAAATGGAAGATAAATCACAAAAAAAGATCGAAAAGATACAGCAGTGTCCCGAATGTTCGAGCGAACATATCTCAAAAGATTACAATAGGGGAGAGCTGTTGTGTGAAAATTGTGGTTTAGTTTTAGATGATGGATATATAGATGATGGACCCGAATGGAGGGCCTTCGACGCTAAACAGAAAGAAAAAAGGGCTAGAACTGGCGCCCCAATGAACTACCTGAGCCATGATAAAGGACTTTCCACATCTATATCTTGGAAAAATAAAGATGCTTATGGGAGGACAATACCTCACAAAAATAGAGGGCAGATCTATCGAGTCAGAAAATGGCACAGGAGGATAAGGGTTTCTAACGCCACTGAGAGAAATCTAGCTACTGCTTTAAGAGAACTAGATAGATTATCTTCAAAGATGGGATTGCCTAGAAGTATACGTGAAACTGCTGCTATGATCTATAGAAAGGCAGTTGAAAAGAATTTGATAAGAGGAAGAAGTATCGAAACTGTTATTGCATCCTCTTTATACGCCGGCTGCAGGAAATGCGACGTACCCCGGACGCTTACTGAGATCTCAGAGGTGGCCCAGGCCGATGAAAAACAGATCGGTAGAGCATACAGATTTCTTTCTAGAGAACTTCAACTAAAACTACTCCCGACCAGACCTGAAAATTATATCAAAAGATTTTGCAGCAAATTAAATCTCGGGAGGAATGTAGTGAACAAAGGTGAAGAGATCATAGAACAGGCTAACGAGCTCGGATTGACTTCGGGTAAAGGACCGACAGGTATAGCTGCCGCCGCCATTTATATCTCTTCAATATTAGAAGATACACCAAGAACACAGAGAGCGATCGCCGAAGTTGCTGGAGTTACTGAAGTAACGATCAGGAATAGATATAAAGAGATAGCTAAAAAAATAGGTATCACCATAGAAACGTGATCACCATTATCACTTTAGGGATAATTTTATACGTTATTAAAATATTCTAAATGGGCTGAGGTATCGATTTGGCTAGAGTTAGGATTGATGAATTCAAAAAGGCTGTAACCAAGGTATTGAAGGAGAGAGATATCGATCCTGAAGAAGCAGAAGAGATATCTGAGAAGATAATGAATCTATTTGGATACGATAAGTCAATAACGGATAATTTATTGTCTTCTAAAGAAAGGGATCTATTTTATATGCTTGAAGATTATGATATTTTAACTACTGAGGAAGAAACCGCCTATCTCCCTAGTGGAAAAAGGTGGAGGATACATTACTGGAAAATTAAGGAAGACAAGATAAGGGAGATATTATCTCAAGAGAATGAAAAGGATGAAGAGGAAAAAGAAAAGTCTATTTATGATGATATCTCAAATGATATATGGAAAAGAGCTAATACATGAATGGCATTAAAAAAAAACATCTTGAAATAAAACTAGAAAGGGTCCCTCCTCATCCAGATCCTAAACCTGAACTTGAACAATATCCTACCCCGACATATGTTGCTACCGATATATTGTACAATGCATATCTAAATAGAGATATATTGGGGAAAAAGGTCTTTGATTTTGGATGTGGTACAGGAATTTTTTCTTTAGGGGCGGCGATACTAGGTGCTGAAAAGGTGATCGGAATAGATCTTGATAAGAAAGCAGTAGATATCGCTATCAAACTAGCAGAAGAGTGGGGTTTAGAAGATAAAATAGACTTTGAAGTAAAGGATGTAATAAATTTCAAAGAAAAGGGCGATACTGTTTTGATGAACCCTCCTTTTGGATCTCAAAATAAAGGTGCTGATGTACCATTTTTAAATAAAGCTTATAAAAGCTCTATTAAGTTATACAGTCTGCATAATCAGAAAACTGAATCCTACGTCAGGAAACATATTATAGAAAATGGATTCAACATTTTTTGGGAAAAAAGATATATGTTGGGAATAGATAAGATTTTTGACTTTCATACAAATGAATCGAAGGATATAAAAGCAATACTATTTGCTGCTGAGAAAATTAAATAAGAGTAATTCATTAAGAGGTAATAATATGGAAAAAACAAAAGATAATCTTGTGGCTCCTGGAGACAAATTAGGAGCAAGTGAGGAATGGTTACCTGGGAAGGGAACTTACGAGGAAGAGGGTTATGTGTATTCATCAGTGTTCGGTAAAGTAGAATATGATGAGGATAATCTAGAAGCAAAAGTAATACCTGTAAACCCAGTTTCAGAAGTTAAAAAGGGGGATACTATCTATGGTAAAATACGAAATAATAGAGGATCTATAGCTTCTATGTCAGTAAATCTAATTGAAGGTGAGCCTAGAGGAATATCTACAGATCTAGAAGGCTCCTTACATATATCGAAAATTTCTGAGGACTATGTTGAAAGTGTGGACTCGGCTTTTAAAAAAGGTGACGTAGTCAGAGCAGAAATCATACAGGTTGAACCATCTATACAGTTAAATAGCCAATCAAAGGACCTAGGTGTAGTCAAGGCATTCTGTGTTAACTGTAGAAAAGATTTACAATTGAAAAGGGGAAAATTATATTGTGAAAATTGTGACCATTACGAAAACCGTAAAATATCCTCAGCATATGGTAAAATAAAACTAAAAGATAGATGATGTATATTGGAGGTTAAAACCTGTCAAGAACTTCAAAAACATTGATGGCTCTAGAAGAGAGAGAAAAATGGAGAAGAAGAGAGAAAGAGATATTGGGGAAACTGAAAAAAATCCGTCGTAAAAAGAAAAAATTAGAGAATGAAGCTAAGAAAATAAAAGAGAATATAAAACAGATAGAAGATGTTCTAAGGTCTGCTAAGCGAGATGAGATGAGCAAGGTAAGGATCACTGACAGGTTCGATGAGCACATTATAAGGTGATTTTATGAAGGAAGCTAGTGTAGAGGATCTCCATAACGCATTATCAAGCTACAGAGAGAAGTACAGTGAAATCAAGAAAAAAATTGACAAGCTTGATAAAGAGGAACAAAAACTAGAAAAAGAATTGGAAACTATCAGAAATCACCTTAGCTACTATGATTCTTTAGTTTCTGATATGAAAAAGAAAATGCAGGGCAGAAAAAACCTTGATTTTTTTGACCATTTATAACCAAAAGGGATTTAAATCCTACTTGGTTTCGGGGTATGAAAAATTAATATAGTGCGAAATACATTGTGTAAAAAATGATTCTTTCAAGTTATCAAGGAGTTTGAGATTATGGCAATGAAAAGGGACGTAGAAGAGCTGTTTGAGAATTCTATAGAGGCAAACGATATACATGCTATCGCTTTGACATCTAAAAATGGTATACCCATAGCGAGTAAATTAAAAGAGGGAAACGAACATGAAAGTTTTAGTACCCTATCCGCTACTATACTAGGTGCCTCTGAAGTTATATTCTCAGCATTTAAAAAGGAACAACCAGACGATATATTGATAAAATCAAATGACTCTATACTATTGATCAGGGAAATAAAATCTGATTCCGTACTTGCTTTGATGGGAAAATTAAAAGATAAAGATAAACTCATAGAAGTTATGGGTAATATATCAAAGGAAATGGAGGATATAATAGAAAATTCTCCTAAATTCGAGGTGGCAAAATGACAAATGTAGAAGGTATTCCAAAAGAGATAATAGAATTTTTAAAAAAAGGTGGTGGATCATCCCTATTCCTTAAGGGTTCTGCAGGAACAGGTAAAACAACTTTAGCACTACAATTGATCGAAGAGATGGGACATCCTGATAAGAGTTTTTATCTATCAACTAGGGTATCGGATCAAAGCCTATACAATCAATTTCCATGGCTGGAAGAAAAAGAGATGAGGAGTAGAATTTTAGACTCAAGTAAAATATTTTTAGAAACGATTTATTCTGACGAAGAAAAAGAAGATGAAGATGAATTACCAGAATCTGAAAAAAAGAAAATAGAATCTGCGAGGAAATTTTTAGATAATATCGAAGAAAGAGGGGTTCCTGAAAAAGTCGATAGAACTCATCTAAATAGCTTAGATGAAAAAATACCTTCTTTAGTAAGGATATATGACAGGATAGACAATATATTACCTGAAAGACCTATGTTGGTCATCGATAGTATTGAAGGTATTACAAGTAAATATGGTATCGATGAGGAAACTTTTATAATGACTCTTCAAAAGGATCTTGCTGAAAACTCTAATACAAATTTGATAATGGTTTTAGAAAAATCCGATGCAAAATCTTTAGAGTACTTAGTAGATGGTGTAACAGAATTGAATAGGTACCAGTTAGATAAGAGAAATGTTCGAGAGATAAGGATGATAAAATTAAGAGGTATCGGTATAAAACAACCATCTTATCTCATGACCTTAAGCGGCGGCAGATTCAAATGCTTCGAACCCTATCAAATACCTGAAACGGGTGAATTAGAATGGGAATCTTTAGAGACTACAGAAGGTAAATACAGCACGGGGACTAAAGATCTCGACGATATCCTCAACGGTGGATTTGATAAAGGAACTTACAACGTTTTCGAGGTTAAAGAAAATGTCAGTAACGAGGAATATTTCTCGGTTATAAGACCAATATTTTTAAATTTCTTGACAAAAGATCGAGGCGTTCTTGCTGTTCTCTCCGGAGGTACACATCCAGAGAACCTAAGAGATGACTTAATACGGTTTATTAATCCAGAACGATTCAACGAACGTTTTAGAATTGTGGACTACTTTACACCAGATACAGATAAACCATATATGATGGCACTAGGTGGTAAGAGTAGAGACGAAGTTGGACAGATATATTCTAAACACATAAGCGAGATCAGGGGTGAGGAAGATAGACCCCTATTAGAATACACTGGGTTCGATACCATGGAGTATCTGATGGGTAACGAAATCGCCATAAAAGAACTCCTTGAGGCCGTGGCAAATACCAAGGCATCTAACAAGTTAGGTATCGGTATAGTTAAGCATGGATTGAAAGTTGCTAGTGAAATCAAGAACATGGCTGACAACTACTTCGTGATAGCTAGCATAAACAAAACACCCTGTATATATGGTATCAAACCAAAAACTGGACTCTATGCCATAGTCAGTGAGGAAAAGAGGATCCCACATATAGATTTAGTTCCGATCATGTGATCAATATCCGTATTCTCCTTTCAAAGGTACGAACAATACCCCACCCAAATCCTTTTTCTTTATTTTATTCTCCTCGGTTTTAACTGCTAGTATTAAGTTCTGATAGAAAGAACCTCCAACAGGTATCAGTATCTTGCCACCGATCTTTAATTGCTTTAATAAAGGTGGAGGTATCTCCGGAGCACCACAGGCAACTGAAATACGGTCATAGGGGGATTCCTGTTTAAATCCTTTAGAACCGTCGCCAATTACGACTTTAACATTACTGTATCCAGCCCCTTTTAAGACTGTTTTTGCATCACTAGCTAGTGATTCCAATAATTCCACTGTGATAACTCTACCTTTTTCACCAACTACTTCTGCAATAACGGCAGCATGATATCCTCTTCCTCCTCCGATCTCTAAGACCTTTTGACCTTCTTTTAAATCTAAATTCTCCACCATCATTGCAACCATATGTGGAGCGGAAATAGTCTGACCCTGGCCGATGGGTTGTGGACTATCTACATAAGCCCTCGACTTAACATTTTCTGGTACGAATAGGTGTCTAGGTACTTTGCTCATAGCCATTTCAACTTGCTCACTTTCTATATATCCATGGCGTTTCAGTCTTTGAACAAGTTTGGACCTTTCATGTTCATAACTCATTTTTTCATCTCCAGCCATGTATCGACGAATCTGTCAACCGCTTTATCGATAAATGAAGCTTTATAGGTTATAAGTACTTGGGCGATTTTATTTTCGTCGGAGCAGTAAAAAATTTTCTTCCTCCCTTGTTTCTTAAAATCTATCAATCCTTTCTCGTTGAGTTTTTTCAGGTGAAAAGAAAGTGTGGATTTGGATATGTCTACATCTTTAAGTATATCTGAGAAACCGGCTTCACCTTCATTCAGAAGCTTGATAAGGATCTGTCGTGGTATATTTTGCCTTAGAATCGAGATTATCTTCCTATCGGGATAATCAACTTCATCATCTACGAAATAGCGTTTTTTGTTATCGGCCATTTTACTTGAGAGAATACCTTTGTCTTCAAGGTATTTTAAGTGATATTCTGCTTGACCCATTGAAATATCTAAATCGCTTTGAATCTCTCTAAGATAAGTACCGGGATATTTGGATATTTTATCGAAAATATCTCTCCTGACCTCTAATTCCAGGGCCTCTTTTCTCTCATTCATTAAAACGTATCACTCCTTCAACACGGAAAGGTATAGCATGAATATTATGACAAGATCGATGACCAGCATACTTATGACAGGAGGGTCAAAAGGTGAGAGAGATGTGTACGTAGCGATCAGGGCGTAAATTCCCTTGATCCCAAATATTAGAAAGGCAGTCGAGATGAATAATAATTTGTTTTTTCCAACCCTTTTGTAACTGATCATACCTACGATAGCTTGTAGTAAGGAAAAGCCAGCTACGCATATCGCCAAGAAAGAATACAGGACTCCCATGATATCACAAATCTGGAGTGTTCTAATCGTTTAAAGTTTTTTCTTTAAAGATATAAAACATTTATAATACATGATGTTGATTAGTATCGTGAAATAA
>CAYNQI010000020.1:0-19702 GCA_964399335.1 uncultured Thermoplasmata archaeon
CCAAGGTAATTATAATTAAAATAAAATCCAATTATAAACATTTCGGGATGAAGCCGAATGGGTATCATGGTTATCGATGTTTATGAATATAGTCCAAAATGAGTAAGCTTCTTTTGCTGAAGGATGTAAAGAGCGGGTTTAGGAGGTTCTATTCAAGATAATATCCAGCCTTTTCCCATTCCAAAAGGCCCACTTCGAAAACCGTGGCATCTTCGAATCCCAATTTAACAAGTTTTTCCGCCGCTAAGTAAAAAGATCACTCACCGCTCCACCTTAACTCCCAACTTCTCCCGCACCCAGAACGCCGCCCGCAGCAGTATCAACAGCACTATCAACCCGAACACCGACCACCAAACCGGATGGGTCCCGGCAGGCTCGTCAGCACCTTCTTCTTCGTACCACATCGGCTCAACCACAGGATAACGGTCGACACTCCTGTCCTCGACCCCAGTTCCCAATATGTGGTATGGAGTATCCCATATCCCATCATCCTCTTCAGCATCCGGATACAACCTTCTGTAATCAGACCAGTAATTACCGGTCTCACCATCGTCCCACTGGTTCTCACCTTCTATGCCGTAACTATCCCAGGCGGGATGACCGTTGCGAACGAAATCGTTGTGATGGATCCTGTTGAATTCTGAATGTATGTACTCTTCTTCTTCGTTCTCATCCATCTTCTCGATGTATACTCCCCAACCGTTCCTTAGAAATACGTTGTTATGAACTTTATTGAAACTGGAACTTTCTATGTAGACTCCGAAAGAATTCTCTTCGAACCAGTTACCATCTATTTCACAATCATCCGAACCTTCTATACCTACTCCCGTTCCGCTGTGCCATCCTATTTCATTATCGTAAAGGGTAATGTTCTCAGAATCAACCACGTTTACACCATGATCCACGGTCTCCCTTATCAGATTCCCTCGGATCCTGTTACCACTGACGTTGATGTTCCGAGAACCGACGATGTAGATGTTATGCCATACGTTATCCACTACAAAATTATCAACAATCGTACCGTTCTCGGAATTGTAGATGTAGATACCGGTGTTTTCGAAGTATGGTTCCATCCGCTGACTAGCGTTGTGAAAGTGACATCCACGTATCACAAAGTGATCAGTAACGTTACCGATAAACACTCCGTACCCGTGTTCACTCCCGTCGATAACCGCTCCTTCGATGACCCACGGGTCTGCAGAACTACCGTTCCCATCCCATCCCCTTTCATCGGCCAAATCAGCGAACTCCTCGTCCCCATCGATCCTTATAGGACTCTCCACTTCTTCACCACTGGACAAGACAGTAACAAGACTAACAGATACTAGAACGACAAGTACCACCAAGCAAACCTTCGTCTTATCCATGGCAAATAATAAATGTTTTCTGTGATATTAAATCTTTGTCGATACACTTGCACCCAAGTGCATAAATTGTAAATATGACAGCAGGAATGGGCTGAAAGAATGAGTAACTTTATCACATACCTCAAACAGACGATGGGACGTCCATCAAAAGAAGAGATACTCAACGGAGATATAATTCCACTTCTCTTCAAACTCGGTTGGCCCTTGATGATAGCCAACCTGTTACAGACCGCTTACAATCTAGCGGACACCCTCTGGTTAGGACGTTTACCGACGCCTGAAAACACCCTCTCCGTAGGTGCCATGAGTTTAGCATGGCCCTTCGTTTTCCTTTTACTATCCATAGAACTAGGTCTAGGTATCGCTGCTGTGGCACTGATCTCCCAGCACACGGGAGCAAAACGTTTCAAGGAAGCCCAGGAAGATGCCGGGCAGCTTTACTTCATAATATTCGTATTATCCATAGTTTTAGGTGCCATCGGTTACCTCACCGCACCTACTTTTATCAATTTCCTCGCAGAAGAAGGAGCAGTAGCATCTTACGCCATAGACTACCTTCAGATAATCTTCCTCGGATTCCCACTACTATTAACTTTCGCAGCTTTCTCCTTCGCTTTAAGAGCATGGGGTGATACCATCACTCCCATGGCTGTCATGTCACTCTCAGTAATAATCAACATAGGCCTAGACCCGTTCCTAATCTTTGGATGGGGACCCTTCCCAGCCATGGGTATAAGAGGAGCAGCCATCGCCACCGTTTTCTCAAGATCCATAGGAGCTATTATATCCCTTTACCTGATGTTCGGAGGGAAAGTCGGTTTAGAACTGAAATTACACTATATGAAACCGAACATCGATAAGATAAAAAAATTCTTCAAGATCGGTCTACCGGCGACAGGAGCCCGTGTTTTCGACGCAGTGGGTTTTGTAGTTCTTACCGGACTTCTTGCTAGACTACCGCAGCAGGAAGAAGTCTTAGCGGCTTACGGCATCGGAAGCCGTATCATCAACATCACCTTCGTGATCGTATTCGGTCTAGGTATCGCTTTAAGTACCATGGTAGGTCAAGCTTTAGGTGCAGAAAAGAGAAACAGGGCCGATAGGATCGCAAAGAAAGGGATGATGCTAATGGCCGGTTTCATGGTGATTATCTCTTTATTTTTAGTACTTCTACGTTATCCACTGATGACTTTCTTCATCCCGGGGGACCCAACCGTAATCCGTATGGGAGCTATGTTCCTAGCTATCTTAGCCATCGGGGGACCCTTCTTTGGCATATTCGAAGCAGTTTCAGGAACTCTAAACGGTGCGGGACACACATTCAAACAGATGCTTTTGAGCATAACGAGACTTTGGGCACTACGTATACCCTTCGTAGCCATCTTCGCCTTCCTACTAACCATGCAATCTACCGGTGTATGGATCGCCATAGCATTCAGTAACGTTATAGCCGGAACTGCCGCTTACATAGTTTACAGAAGAGGTGAGTGGAAGGATATGATCATCGACAAAGCCAAGGTCCCTCGCACATAACACTTATAAACACCATCATTCTATGATTTCAAATGATGGCCTACGGTCCTGAAGGTTACAAAGACGAGATAGATTTTATCCAATCTACTATCGGTAAGTATTTCCCCACTTACAAGACACAAGTGGAATACGATATGGTATCGGTTTATATCAACGTATACAGGGGGGAAGATATAGAGGACAGATTCGACGAACTACGTAAAGAGTTGGTTCCAAAGAACTACATACCATATCTAAGAGATGATAACGGAGAATACGTCATCTCGGTTAAAAAAACAGAAGAAAAGAACTACCGTTCAGTAAAAACGAACATCGTCATGCTTTTCATAACCATCATCACGACATTGATCGCTGGCACTTTCTGGTGGCACTCATACAGACCCGTAGGAGGTTTTTTCTCACTCCATAATATCCTCAACGGAGGTTTGTTCTTCACACTTCCCTTGATGACCATCTTAGGAGTTCACGAACTCAGCCATTACTTTTCAGCCAGATCTCACAGTATCCATGCATCATTGCCGTTCTTCATACCAGCCCCACCACCCTTAGGAACCATAGGTGCTTTCATAAGTATCAGGGAACCGATCCCTGACAAAAAATCACTCATGGACGTCGGTGTTGCGGGACCTATCGGTGGTTTACTGGTAGCCATACCTGTATCGATCATCGGATTGTACCTTGGAGACGTGATGCCGGCCACGGCACCTTTGAGTCCCCAGGGCATGCTGTGGAATTTTAGATTTCCAGCAATTTTAAGGTTCCTTTCATTTATCTTACCCTTCGGAGAAGTCGGGTCGTTCCACCCCACACTCTTCGCAGGTTGGGTCGGATTTTTAGTCACTGGACTCAACCTTCTACCGGCAGGTCAGTTAGACGGTGGTCACGTCGTAAGAGCGCTTCTCGGAGAGAAGGCAAAGTATGCCAGCTACGCAGCTGTCATTTTCCTCATAGCAGTCGGCCTTTGGCAGTACATAGGATGGCTGGTCTTCGCATTATTCATACTTTTCTTAGTCGGTGTTAAACATCCTCCACCACTAAACGACTTCACCAACCTAGATAACAAACGTAAGATCATAGGTATAACCGCCGTCATAATACTGTTCATAAGTTTCCACCCTGTACCTATCGAACAGGCGGAGTACCGATTCGACTATACCATAGATTTGGAGGAATCGACAGTACAGAACATCACTATAAACGATACCGCTGTTTACACATTCAAGATCACCAACACGGGCTCTTCAGATAACGATGTCTTCGATATCAGTGACCAGTACCACATCACTTACTCTCTGAGTAACGAAACTTGGAGTGCGAACTTGTACCTCTTACAAAACGATACCTGGCAAGATGTCAACGAGGAGTATGAAACTGATACTCTAGAAAAAGATGACAACATAACCATGAGACTCGAAGTGGAACCAGATACCTTCAACGCAACCAGTACTGACATCCAACTGAGAGTGGATTCGACCACCACCAATCTGAGAAGGACTAAAGATATAACAACCAACATCAGGTTAGAATACGACGTAGATATCACCGGTGACGATATCATCTATCAGAACATCTTCCTCATGGAAGAAGAAAAGGATGATTATCTTTTCAACGTATCCATAACCAACACAGGTAGGATCGACACTTACCATATCGAAACATTATACATCACCAACGAAAGCTGGAATATCTATTACACAGATTCACAAACAACTAACACAACCCTCACAATCCTACCTGGCGGATCCGAAACAACAGGCATGATACTCACCCGTGAAGATAACGGAGAAGAGATAGAACTCTACAGTTCAAACCAGATCCACTCAACATCCAACGTAGTCGTCCGTTTCGGAATACAAGTTCAAGGATCAGCTAGAACAGAGACCTTCGAGTTCGTAGGAGTCAAGGCTTGAAAACACAGAATATCCTTTTCAGCGAACCATGTACCCGGCTTTCATAACTCTCTACCAGTTCCAGATATTCTTCACCCATCTCAACGAACTCCCTTTCAGGAAATATCGTAGATAGATAGCCTCCTTCCCTCAACTTTTTAGAACAGCTTTCGAACAACCTTCTATAAACTTCTACAACATCTTCACCACCGGTAGATGAAGCTCTACCGTAGGGTGGGTCGGTCACTACACGATCTACACCATCTGGTACAGTGTCGAACACGTCCCCCTCTACGACTTCACCATCGACGGAGAACTGCCGTAAGTTCTTCCTACACCCCTGGACCATATCAACATCGATATCGCCACCGGAAACCTCCATACCCATCAACCCGGCTTCTAACAGTATACCACCGGTACCGCAGAATGGATCGTGAACTTTACAACCCTCTTTGACCCTTCCCAAATTCACCAAAGCCCTAGCGTACCAAGGCTCCAAAGATATGGGGCTGAAATATTCTCGGTTCTTGACCTTTCTCGTTTTAAACTCTCCCTTATCAACGACAAAAGCTACCCTACCGGAATAAAACCTATCAGATATCAACACCAGCACAACATGATCCGGATCATCTAGGTCGATCTCGTTATCTAACCAACCACCGACTTCCCTGCGTACTCTAACAGAATCACCATCCACACCCCCAACTCTTCTAGTATCGACAGCGACACTACCATCTGGCATCTCGACCTCACAAAATCCAAAATCATCAAACACGAAACCGTGATCCAGTACTCGATGGGTCAATCCCAACCGCTTACCGACTTCTAAAGCATCACACTCAGTTTCAACAATGGTTACATACTTCGATGTATCCTTCAAGCTGTAATCTTTACCTAATACTTCTAAAACAGCCCTCACTTCTGCAGAAGCCAGGTCGTATTCAGGACCCCGCAGTTCAAAAATGAGTTTATCCATTCCTTATTTCCTCTAATCGATTACGTAATTTCTCTTCTGTCAAAGTCTCGACGAATTCAACATTCTCGTTGATCACCACGGTCGGTATATGGGTGATATCGTACTTGCTAATAAGGTCCGCCCGGTCCTTGGCTTTGATGTAATCTACCTCTAGATCATCGTAGTCCTCTTTGATACGTTCCACGGCTTCTTTAGCTGGAGGACAATCGGGGCAAGTTTCAGAATAGATGAATTCCATCTTGATCTTTCCATCTTCTTCGTTCATCACCTTAACAACTAACTACCCTAATTTTAATCTTTTGATTATACGGGTGAAAGAGTTAAATAGTCTTTTTTGATTCCAAAACCAAAGAAATGGAGGACTTGAAGATGTCTAAACCCATAAAGATAACAGATGAAAACTTCGATAAGCTAATTCAAGAGCATGAAAATGTAGTAGTAGATTTCTGGGCCACATGGTGTGGTCCCTGTAAGATGATGGAACCGGTATATGAAGAACTGGCGAGAGAATACGATAACGTACTTTTCGGAAAGGTCAACACTGAGAACAATCCCCAAACGACTTCTAAGTTCGGGATCCAAGCTATCCCAGCGTTCATTTTCATAAAAAACGGACAGCCAGTGAATCAAATAAATGGTGCCGTCCAAAAAGACCAGATGAAAGATAAGATAGAGGAAGTATTCGACTTATAGCTCTTCTATAGAAGATTTCATCTCAGTGTACCACTGCTCTAAACATTCCTCAGCCTCTTCTCTTATTTTATCCATAGGTCTAGCAGAGTAAAGGAAATAGTAACCACCGTTCCTAATGGTATGTTTTTCCTTATAAACTAACCCACAATTCACAAGATTTTCCAAGGATCGGTACACGGTACTCTGATCCCTATCCAACTCTTCCCCTAATTCCTTGGATTTGAACTCTCCACCATCGTTCAAGATCTTCAACACTTTTTTATCGAGTTTGGAAAGATCGAACAAACACTCCAAAACGTTCTCGCAGTCCACATCGCTAACTGAGAAATCAGGCTTCATCTATCAACGGTTATGTATCCGTAATACTTAACCATTTCCAAAGGAAACTTATATTACGTATTTTAGAAATACACTATCCATGGGAGACGAGAACGAGGAATTGAAAGAGGAGATCGAGTCCCTGAAAGACCAGGTCAACACAATGCAGGGTATGCTGGAGAATCTGATGAATATGCATAAGAACGTTCTAAAAAAGGTCTCCATGGATTCAGATATTGAAAAACGTTACCTCAAGATGCTCTCCCTATACAAGCACTACGGAAAGATATCTCCATCGGTTTTACCAGGTATAGAAGACTCCATCTCTGAAAATATAGTCGAGATCCTTTTAGATGCTAAGAGTGCTAACATCACTCAGATAACTGAAAGATTACGTCATAGAAAGGGTTCTGCCTCACGACACACTGTAAGGGACAGACTAAAGAAGCTTGAAAGCAAAGGGATAGTCAAGAATGAAGAGACCGGGAAAGGTAAAACATACGTTTTAACTGACAAAACCATCAACAAGTGGGCAGAATTGCTCGGTATTAAGAAATAGTTTAGTCACTCTTATAGTATAACAGGTGAAAAAAAATGAGCGTATCAGATATGGATGATATAAAGGAACTGAAAGAAGTGATGGAAACCCTGAACCAAACTGTACCACCTCTTATCTCTGGTATAGTTGAAGCGGTTTACAACGCTGAGAACAGCAAAGAATTAGCAAAGAACACTGCAAACTTCTACAAAGAACTGGTCGATGCCGGGATGGAAAAGGACCAGGCTTACCAGCTAACCAGGGATTTCATGAAGGGAAGAGACGTTGCTAGTCTAGTGAGAGAAGCATTGGGAAGCTCCGGTTTGATGAAAGGTGGAGAGTTCAACGAAGATATCGGTGAAGACATAAAGAAGAAGATCGAAAAGAAGATGGAAGAGAAGGAGTGGGAGTAGATGAAAGAGGAGGAAGGTGATGCCATAAAATTCGTAAAGGTATTGGTGTACCTCCTCCCCCTAGTCCTAAAATTAGTGATCTTATACCTCCGTTTCAAAAGGATCCAGAAAAAAAAGAGGAAGGCTTTCAAAAAAGTTCTGAGAAAGGAAGGTTTAGACAAGGAAACTGCCGAATCCCTTACAGATGAACTTCAAGAGATCGATTTCAAAAGCATCATCTCCAACGTTTCTGGAACAGATCTTAAAGGATTACTAAAATACTGATCCTTCAGTATTCAATACCCAAAACCTTTTCAACTTTTTTTAATTTTCTTTCGAATGCACTTTTTTCTTCATCTAATTTTTCATCTATCGTAGAGAATTCTCTCTCGAGTTCTCTCCTATCTTCGTCGTACATGTATTTTTTAGCTAGAGGAAATAAATGCTTATCTTCTCTTTCTATATGTGAATAAAGTAAAGAGCAGTAGGAATCGATAGAATCTTTAAATTCATCGATACTACACTCATCGTTGAAGTATCTTTCTTTATTTTTCTTTATATTCTCTATCAGCTCGTTGAGCTCTCGATGTTCCTCCTCAACACTTTTGAGTGAAGCCCGATTGAACAGTTTTGACTTCGGGGAATCTCCCTGTTCTTTTATTGCATTCTCTAAAAATTTTAGAAGTAAGTACATCTCCTTTTGGTGGTGTAGCTGTGTATCTAGTACCAATGATGAACTTGATATCCAGTCTGTTAAATTTGGTGGAGCTTTTTTATCTATCTTTGAAACTATCACTTGAAAAGCGTTAGCCATCCTTTCCAACAGCCTATGTTCTTTTTCTAGTTCACTGATCGGTTCAAACAGATCATCATCGTCTGTATCATACTCGATTTTTTCCAACCTCTCTTCTATCAAATCCCTGGTGTACGGTTTTATGATAAAATCATCGGCTCCAGCCTCAAGGGCATCGATCATGTTTTCTAGTTTATCGGGGGATGTTGTGACAAATATGTAAGTCTCTTTTATCTCATCGATGAGCTCCAAATCTTTTTTACCAGTCCAATTTAAAAAGATCAAATCTATATCGTTTCCCTCTAGAACGCCTTTTATCTTTCTATTCCCTTCCAATAATATCGTTTTGTGATCTAATGATCTTAAAATATTATCCAACAATGTTCTAGGAGCTCTTTTCTCCTCTGATATGATGCATTTCATTTGTTATCACGCCCTTATACATGTCTAGAGACTAATTAAATTTTATTGCGAAACCACATCAAATCACAAAAAAACAAGCGTAAACTTAAAATCCCATAACCGATTAACCCCCATTAAGCCGCAGTAACTCAGATTGGGAGAGTGTCGCACTGAAGATGCGAATGTCGCCGGTTCAAGTCCGGCCTGCGGCATCTTTTTAACGATCCAAAATATTATATTACAATGTTCTATTTTATGATAAGTGAAGAGGAGATAGATGTGAATCCATACGATGCAGGTAAAAGCAATAAGCCATTGATCGCGGGAGTTTTGATGATTATTGTATTCATTTTAGCAGTTGTAGCTGCTGGACAGATTTTTTTCTTAGATATGGATGCAGTAAATTTAGAAGAGCTTGAGGGACGAGAGGAGTTTAGTGTAGAACTAGTAGAAACGATCATGAACGTATGCGGAGCTATCATATTGATATTGGGTGTTTTCTTACTTATAGGAGGTTTCCTAGCCATCAAAAGGATCCATTGGGGGGTCGCTTTAGCGGCTTCTATCGCAGGTGTCTTCACTATTGGTCCACTTTTCATAGGCAGTGTTCTCTCCTTGGTAGCCCTTGTATTGATATTCATGTCCAAGGACGAGTTCAACGGAAAGGGTGAGGTTCAACCATCACAATTCCAACAACAAACAGATACCTTCCAACGCCCTTCCGACCAGAAAGAAAAGTTCTGTCCAGAATGTGGAACAAAGATGCAGTACGGTGAAGGATACCAGAGGTGTTACTGTCCACACTGCCAGGAATACAAATAAACATACCACATCTTTGACCCATAACTATATAAGTGACCAGAGTAAGGCGTTGTTACGATATGATAAATGTAGGAGGTGAAATCGGTATGAAAGGTGAAGTAAAGTTCTTTAACAACATGAAAAATTTTGGATTCATCAAACCTGACGAAGGCGATGAAGACCTATTTGTTCATAGCAGCGATATAGAAGATAGCTATTTGAGCGAAGGAGATAGGGTCGAATTCGAAACTGAACAGAGTGATAGAGGTCCTAGAGCTATTAATGTGAAAAAACTCGATTAAGTATTTTATTTAGTACCTGGTTTTCAAGTACTGATTTTAAACCCTACTTAAGAAAAAATTTTCTTTTTTTATTTTACAAAATATGAATCAGATGCGGTACATTATTTAGTTTCATCCGAAACTAATAATCATGTCAAAGGATCGATCAACGGACAGTATTTAAGGTAAACTCAAAATCCTATAACTGATCAACCCTTAGTAACTCAGATTGGGAGAATATCGCACTAAAGATGCGAATGTTCAAGTCGGGCCTGCAGCATTTGTATCACATCTCAAAAAAAATATATGTCTATAGTTTATAAGTTGTTTAGGAGATTTGATTGGGGACCTATTACGAGAAACAACAGGAAAGAAGCAAGAAACCTATGATAGCCGGTGTATTGATGATCATTGCATTTATTTTAGCTGTAGTAGCTGCTGGGCAAATGTTTTTTTTAGAAATGGGCGGAATATATTTAGAAGGGGGAGAGAACGTTGAATTAGAATTTATAGAAAGACTTAGGACCATTTGTGGTGGCGTATACTTGTTATTGGGTATCTTTCTACTAATAGGGGGTGTTTTGGCTATAAAGAGAATTTACTGGGGCGTCGCTTTAGTAGCATCTATAGTTGGGTTGTTCCATCCCGCCCCTTTCTTTTCAGGCAGTATATTGTCTCTAGTATCATTGATATTGATAGGTATGTCTAAAGATGAATTCAACGGTAAAGATACAAAAGAATGGGAATATCAAAACTACCTGCCTCCACCCCCACAGAACCACTATGAAAATAATTACTGTTCTGACTGTGGCACACATATGAGACCTGACGAACAGGGACAATTGTTCTGTCCTCATTGTAAAAATAATAGTGGTGATTATATTCCCCCACCTAAAGACACTGAAAGTCAATCTTCAGATAGTCCGCCTAAATCGATAGGTGAAAGGATATCGATTATAGAAACTGAAATGAACTCTTTAAAAGATGAAGAGAGGATGATAGATACGAGGGCTATCGAAAAAGCTCTCGAAAAAGAAAAAGTAGATAGGGCTGAAGAACATCTAGATGATCTTAAAAGTAACTACGAGGAGTATAAAGAAACATTAGAGGAACTAAAATCATTGGACAACAGCAAATATTCATTAGCTGAAAAACTAGCTGACGGTGAAATTGATAAAGACGTATTTAATGATGCGAAAAGGTCTATCGAAAGTAGAAAGGCAAAACTAGAAGAGGAGCTTGACAATTTACGCAGAGAAGTAATTCATGAAGATTATGAAAAGCCCTTTTGAATGGTTTTGAAATTTCCTACAATTCATTTACCGCTTTCTCAAAAAGCACGGGTTGGGTGAAATAATCTGATTTAGTTTCATCCGAAACTATTATATAAGATAGTTTCATGCGAAACTAATAATCATGTCAAAGGATGACTCAAAGGATAGTATCTACGGTAAACTCAAACGAAAGATGGGTCGACCCAGTAAAGACGAGATATTAGAGGGAAATATAATAGCTGTAATGTTCAAACTAGGATGGCCCATAATGGTAGCAACTTTCCTCAGGACACTTTACAATCTAGTTGACACGATATGGCTGGGTCGATTACCGGGTGAAGAGGCTGCCTATTCAGTAGCAGCCACGAGTCAGGCATGGTCCGTGGTTTTTATAATCATGTCTTTAGAGATAGGTATGGGAGTAGCTGCCTTAGCACTGATCTCACAATACACCGGAGCGAAAAAGTATGAAAAAGCTTCGGAATATGCAGGTCAACTTTACTTTATAGTGATCATCTTATCGATAATTTTAGGTGTCATCGGATATTTCACCAGCCCTTACTTGTTAGATCTTCTTACGGGACATGGACCAGAGGCTGTAGAATTAGCTGATTATGGAACTAGATACCTTCAGATAATATTTATCGGTATACCCTTCATGTTCCTTTTTTTCGCTTTCATGTTCATATTGAGGGGATGGGGAGACAACGTAACTCCCATGAAGATAGTAGCATTTACCGCGATACTCAACATGATAATTGATCCGATACTCATATTCGGTTCAGGTGCAGTAGTTACACTTGGCCCATTATCATTCACGGTCCCTACATTCTTTGGATATTCGATACCTAAGATGGGTATAGAAGGAGCGGCCTATGCCACAATAGGAACAAGAGCTTTAGGAACTATATATTCGATATATCTCATGTTCTCCGGTAAATTAGGTATACATGTAAAGCCGTCTTACCTCATCCCGGATTTAAACAAGATCAAGCAGTTCTTCAAAGTAGGTCTACCGGCCTCTGCTGGAAGATTTTTCAGCGCTTTCGGTTTCCTGATACTTTGGGCCGTTATATACAGACTGCCTAATCCGGATATCGCAGGAGCCGCCTACGGTGCCGGGAGCCGGATCCTCAACATCACATTTTTGGTAATAGGCGGAGTGACAATGGCCATGAGTACCATGGTGGGCCAGGGTCTAGGTGCCGATCTAAAGAAAAGGACTGAAAAAGTAGCTAGGACCGGACTTATCGCTTTAGTGATCCTAACATCATTTATCGCTATAACTATATTCCTTACAAGGAACATACTGATGGGTTTCATAGTCCCTGGAAAGCCAGATGTGATCAGCTCTGGTGCACAGTATCTACTCATATTCTCACTATCCATGCCGTTCTTTGGTATTTTCAGAGGTATCACCGATATATTCGGAGGTTCTGGACACACTTTCCAGAAGATGATACTCGATCTCTCCAGGATATGGGCTTTCAGAGTTGTCTTTGTGTTCGCCTTCGGCCTTGTTATCGGCATGGGTGAAACAGGGGTCTGGGTCGGAATGGCTATCAGTAATGTAGCAGCAGCAGCCCTTGCTTTCGGTTTCTATTCCATGGGTTGGTGGAAAGAAAAAATTATCCAAGATAAACCACTTTCGAAACCGGAATTATCTGTTGATGAAAGTGGTCAAGCTGAAGAAAAATAGAGGTTAAAAAAATGGTAGAAGATTATTCGGAAGAAGATTCAATACACAAGTTGTATCAGGTCGTTCACAAAAAGCTTATCAAGTTCATAAAGTGTGAACTGGAACCGTACGATTTCAACCGGGGTGAGTTCCCACTCCTTTTCAAGCTTATCAAAAAAGGAGACGGTCTCACTCAAAAAGAGATAAGCGGTATGCTGTACGTTTCCAAATCCACGACCTCTAAGATCATACATAATCTTGTGGAAAAGGGATATCTAAGAAAGGAGAGAGGCAGAGATGATAAAAGGGTCACAAGGATCTATCTTACGGATAAGAAAGATCAGATCGAGGATCTGATCAAAGAGCTGGACCGGAAAGCTGAGAACAAGATGTTGAAAGATTTCGATAAAGATGAGAAAGAGCAGTTGAGAACTTACCTAGAAAGTATTTTAGATAATCTAGAGAGATGACTATGTTAACTTTGATAATAGATATGGCATTGTTGTTCACCGCTTTACTTTTTGTGAAATGGGACGTTAATAAACAGAACTTTGATAATAGGATATATATGGCCTGGTTAGTAGGAACTATGATCGGATATTTCTTTTACTGGATGTACGGTGCAGCGGTAGTTTTCGTAGGTTATCTGGTTTTCAGTAGAGTCTTCAAGTACAGCTTGCAGGAAGCACCGTAAAGTATAATCTGCTCTTATGTATTGTTTGATGTGATACTTTGCATCTGACTAAAGAAGAAGAAGACATCTTAGAGGGTGAACACGGACCCGGACCGGAAAAAGCTATGAAATTACTGTTAGCTATAGGTAAGATATACGATGCGGAAAAGCTCATACCTATCGAATCAGCACAGGTGGCTGGAGTTTCATACAAGACCATGGGAGACGCAGGCTTAGAATTTGTAAAAGATTTCTCGAATAAGGCTGAAGTGAAAGTTCGAACGTTGATGAACCCAGCCGGGATGGATCTAGACCGAAAGGGTATAGAGAGTAAAGAATTTAGAGAAAAACAATTACAACTAGTAGAAGCTTACAGAAAGATGGGTATCGAACCGTCCTGTACCTGCACTCCGTACCTGGCAGGGAACAGACCGAAAAAAGACACTCACTTAGCATGGAGTGAGAGCTCAGCTGTTTCATTCGCAAATTCAGTTTTAGGAGCTAGAACCAACAGGGAGGGCGGACCTTCTGCACTCATGGCTGCCGTGATCGGTAAAACACCTTACTATGGATTGCACATAAAAGAAAACCGAGCACCGGAAGTTATTTACGAAGTGCAGGACGAAGTTCCTACAGCCTTACTTGGTTATCTAGTGGGAAGAGATGTAGGTAATAAGATACCCTATTTCAAAGGTATATCACCTTCTGAGGATGAATTAAAAACTCTTGGTGCTGCCATGGCTGCAACTGGAGCAGTCGCCCTTTATCACGTTGAATCCATCACTCCGGAATACGATGACTTCTCAACCGAAGACCTGGAAAAAGTACCGGTCACAATGGAGGATATAAACGAAGTTAAGATGGAACTGACACAAAATAACGATCCGGACGTCATAGTCCTAGGATGTCCTCACTTATCTTCTGAAGAATTAACACATATTGCTAGTTTACTTGAAAACAAACATATCAAAGAAGGACCAGATCTTTTAGTTTATACAAGCAGGAAGGTCAAGGAACAGAACCCATCTTCAGTCAAGACCATTCAGAACTTTGGTGGTAAAGTCATCACCGATACCTGTATGGTGGTCAGTCCTTTAGAAAACAATTACAGCACCGCTGCCACCAACTCTGGTAAAGCAGCTGCATATCTACCTAAGCTTGCCAACCAAAAAGTGATCTACGCCGATCTTGAAACACTCATGGAGATGATATCATGATCTTAGAAGGAAGAGGTGTATCACCTGGGAACACAGAAGGAAAAGTCGTCAAAGTCGACGAACCGGTGTCGTTCCTGGGAGATGTCGATCCAACCACAGGTATGGTATTTGAAGAGAAGGATATCACGGACTCTATATTCGTTTTTCCTAAAGGTAAGGGCAGCACCGTTGGTTCTTATGTTATCTACCAGTTAAAAAAGAACAAACATGCCCCAAAAGCCATAGTTAACCAGGAAACTGAAACCATAGTCGCTACAGGAGCTATAATATCAGATATCCCACTGATAGATAAGGTAGATATCGAACTTCTAGAAGATGGGGACGAAGTTACCATAGACGGGTCAACTGGTAAATTAGAACTTCATGATATAAAACCTACTCCCGTCGTTACCTGCTTCATCGAAAAAGATGATAAACTATTGATAGTGAAACGAAGCGATGAAGTAGGCAGCTTTCAGGGAAGATGGTCAGGAATTTCAGGTTACCTGGAAGATAAAGATCCCTTAGAACAGGCAAAAAGAGAGATAACTCAAGAAACAAAGTTAGATGTGGAATTTATCAGAAAAGGTAATATAGTTTTAGCAAGAGGTGAAGACAATATCTGGGAAGTTCACCCTTTCCTGTTCCGAACCGAAGAAGAACCAGTTTTGGACTGGGAGAACTCAGAATACAGATGGGTAACTAAAGAAGAGCTAAAAGAACTGAAAACCGTTCCTAAACTTTTAGAAGGATATGAAGAGGTGAAAAGATGAAGATCAAAACTGAGGAAGGAATCAAGGACATGAGAGCCCTTTGGTTAGAAGAGCAAACTGTAAAGATGATCGATCAAAGGTATTTACCACATGAACTGTGTTATTTCGAAGCTGAAGACCATCATGATATCAAAAGATCTATAAAAGATATGATGGTACGTGGTGCACCTACGATAGGAGCTACTGCTGCTTATGGTATGGCACAGGCCATTGTCAAAGATGTTGACATAAAAGAAGCAGCTGAAACTATAAAAACTGCAAGACCAACTGCTTACGACCTCTTTTACGCTGTAAATTACATGCTTAAACACAAAGATTCTCCAATCGAAGCCGCCAACGATTACGTAGATTCTGTAGTCGATAAATGTAAGTCCATCGGTGAGCACGGAAATGAGTTGATCAAACAAGGAGACAGTATCTTAACACACTGCAACGCCGGCGCACTAGCCACTGTTGACTACGGTACGGCTCTAGCTCCCATGAGAGCAGCTCACAACAACCAAAAGGATATCTTTGTATACGCTGACGAGACCAGACCAAGACTACAGGGAGCTAGGTTGACTGCTTGGGAACTTTACAATGAAGATATTTCACATGCAGTCATAGTCGATAACGCTGCTGGACACTACATGCAGAGAGGTAAGATCGATCTAGTCATCGTCGGAACTGATAGAATAGTCGCTAACGGAGATATAGCTAACAAGATAGGTACGTATGAAAAAGCCGTACTAGCAAAAGAGAATGACATCCCTTTCTACGTGGCAGCACCGGTAACAACCTTTGATAAAGATATACAAAATGGCTTAGATATCCCTATAGAACAGAGAGAGCAAAATGAAGTCACACATATCAACGATACTAAAATCACCCCGAATGGCTCCGAAGCATTTAACCCAGCCTTCGACGTAACACCTGCAAAATATATCACAGGTTTCATCACCGAGAAAGGAGTCTTCTCACCTAATGATATAAAAAACATGTTCTAGAGTGACCAAAAACTATTTATCTTAATCCATGTAATATAAAAATGTTATGGGAGAACCTTGGATATCAGCCAGTGATGTTGAAAAATATGGATACTGCCCTCTTAGTTGGTGGTTGAATGAGTCTGAGAAGGAAGTGATCAACGAGAGTCTTAAAGAAGGTAGAGAGGAACATAAAAAGATCACCGGTGAAATAGATCAAGTGAAAGAAAAAGAAGAAGCAACCAAAAAGTTCGAAAATCTTATACTTTGGTTGGCAATTTCTGCAACATTACTTTCTATCGCTGGACTCTCTTTGATAAGACCTGAAAGGATATTCAGCCAGATATTTCAGGTAAATGCACTGATCTGGCTTCTAGCAGCAACTTTTTTTCTGTTTATGAGTGAGAAAGGTTTGATCAAGGAAGAGGAGTTCAAGACAGAGCGTGTTATACTTATCTTTGCCATGGTAGCTACAGGTCTTGGGATTTTAAGTTTGACTCTTCCATTACTAGATGATTATCTAGCCCGTATCACACAGATCATATCACTGGTATGGTTGATCGGTGCTAGTTATTGGCTGAAACGTTCACTATCTCTGGGTAGAGAGGTCAAGTTAAAAAAAGAAAAACTCAAAATGCCTGATGGTGAAGTAGATTACGTAGACATATACGAAGAAGATAGTAAGCTATTCTCATCCGATAAATATAGATTGAGAGGCAGACCAGATTATATCGTTAAGGAAGACAACGTCAAAATTCCTGTGGAGATCAAAACTGGACGTGTTCCTAAAGGCCCATTCTTTTCACATATACTTCAAACCGCTGCATACTGTCTTTTGTTAGAGGAAGAAACAGGCAAGTCACCACCATACGGGATCGTCAAGTATGGAGATAAAGAATTTGAAGTCGAGTATGATAATGAATTGAAAGACTTACTGCTGGAGAAATTGGACGATATGAGAGAGATATTTCAAACTGAAGATGTCCATAGGAACCATAATAGAAAAGGTAAATGTAGAAATTGTTCCAGGCGTGAGATATGTCCGGAATCTTTAGCTTAATCCTCTAATTTCCTTTTGATCTCTTCAACATCTTCTTTCATCTTAAGCATCTCTTCTTCAAAGGTTGTAAATTGTCTAGTCGAAAAGATCCTATGGGAAATGTACATTCCAAAGAATACCGCTCCGATTATAGCCAAAATAGATATCACGACTAAACCGAATACAAAAGTGTAAAAACCCGTCAACACGTCCCTCATAGGTAGAATACCGGTCATCATAGCTACTGCTACTAATCCCACCCCGACTATGATAGAGCCCAAAAGTATCAACGATACAGGTATCTTTTTCATGAACTTTCCTCCATCTTATTCATTCTTCTAACAAAGGGTAAATTTTGTGGTCTTATGTTTTCTTCGGTACCATCTAGATGCTTTATAGTAAAACGAAAACGAACATCATCATTGTGGTGTGTTTCAATAGTTGCATTAAAATTATACCAATCCCCATTCCGATATACATCGGTTTTCAAGTAAAAGGAAGTACGATTGGTCTTATATTCTATAGAAAAGGCATTGGTTTTGTTCATGACCGTTTCATCATCTATATTTAAAACAAGTCTATCGTACATAACATCCTCTATACCATGGATGAATACCACCGTTTCATTTTGTCTTTCTAGTTGAACTGAATAATCCAAGACAAGTTTAGGCATATCATAGGCTGGGGGTCTAGGTGGCTCAGTAGTGCATCCGACGAATGCTACTCCGAAGAGTACTAATAATGAAATGAGGGCTATAGCCTTCTCCATGTTAATACATCATACCAGGTAGTTTATTAATTTTATTAACAATTTTAAAATTACTATTTTTATTTAAAGGATCATAATTAGAAAGGTTAAAATAACTTAATCACGTATCATTATGTTTGCTGCAGGGAGATCATAATGGTTTCAAATATGAATGGTGTATTAAATGATCAACTCGGGTATATCATACCCGTAATTTACAGGATCCAAAAAAATGAAATGGGATTTCATGGTAAAAAAATTCCCCCCGAACTACAAGATCAATTCGTGGAAGGTATGATAAAATTGTGCAGGTGCGAGTTCGAGATGGATATCGACGATCCCATGTATGAGAGTAAGTTACAAAGATTTGTAGAAGTTAACTCCGACTGATAATATGATAAGGTTGGATGGTGGTTATATGGGTAAACAAACAGTTCGTATATTAGGAAAATATCATCTTAATGGGGCGAATGTTCACGCTCTTTTTCCAGTAGTAGAGGTAACTCTAGATATTGGAAATCTAAAAAAAAACTTTTTCGACACAGGATCCAAAAAGATATTAATTAAACTCTTACCTGATTTTAAAACACACCTAGATGACAATGAAGATATTTTGAAAGAACATAATACATCTCCTTCACATATCATACAATACTTGGTTATAGCTGTACAAGATATGGCTGGTGACGAAGTATCATTTGGACAAATTATCAGAGATTCTGAAACAACATCGAAATTAGTAATAGAATATCATCATGAGGAACTCGTTGACTATGCCGTAGAAAAAGCGGTAGAGCTTTACAACAAGATAATCGAAGGAGAAAAGGAATTAGAGGGATATGTTAACAGTATAATTAAAAAGGCCCAAAATATCTACTATATGAAAAAAATTGGACCTAGTACAAAATCTATTTTAGATGCTGCCAAAAAACATGATATCCCATTTAGACATATACAGAAAGATTACAGCCTTTATTCTCTAGGGTGGGGTGTTAAAAAGAAGCGTATATGGGGACCGGTCACATCTGAAACATCTATGATATCCTCGGATGTTGCTCAGAACAAGCTTTTGACTAAAAAGATCCTTTATGAAACCGGTTTTCCAGTTCCTAGTGGTGAGATAGTTACTTCCGAGGAAGAAGCTGTGCAAAGCGCAGAAAGATTATCGTACCCGGTCATAATAAAACCTGTAGATGGTCACCACGGAGAGGGTGTATTAGGTGACATTGTATCTAAAGAAGAGGCAAAAGAAGCATTTGAAATAGCAAAGGAATACTCGAATAAATTGCTTTTGGAAGAGCACATCCCAGGTGATGATTTCAGGTTCTTAGTCGTAGATAATGAAGTTAAGGCAGTGGCTAAAAGAATACCAG
>CAYNQI010000021.1:0-18030 GCA_964399335.1 uncultured Thermoplasmata archaeon
CAAGTTCATCGACGGTGAGATCATTAAGGTAAGGACTGTCCGGACTGCTGCAGGAAAGTGAAGCGTTCTGACAGAACTCGCATCTGAAGTTACATCCCACCGTTCCAAAAGAAAGCACTTTCGATCTAGGTTTAAAATGATAGAGTGGTTTCTTCTCTATAGGATCGATAGCCACCGACGCTATTTTACCGTAGATCAAAGAGCACAATTTACCATCTTGATTCTCTCTGACACCACATATACCTCTCTTCCCCTCTTTGATAACACAGTGATGTCCACACAAGTGGCACTGGACCGACTTACCATCTCCCGTCTCCCAGAACATCGCTTCTTTCATATCTTTAACACTTCTATCAATCTACAAATATGTTTTGGAATGTCATTTCATCAAGTCAGGTGGTGGGGGAGGAGAATCCTCCATAGTTTCTTTAGCAACATCTGGTCTTCCCTTTAGATAATGGACAGTTATACAGACCCCTATAAAACTCATAGTAAATAGAGTTACAATACCGGTTATGATCGGGGTTATGATCACTTCTGTCGAGAGTGAGATGATATCTCCGGTTATGAAGAAAGAAAAAATCGAAGAGATTATACTACCGGCGATGTTAACTGCGATCAAAACTCCTATCAAAGCTAGGGTAAATTTTATCGTACTGTTATCTTGTGCAAATTCTTTGCTCGAAGACAGTGAGTTCAAGATGTTTTTACCTTCTATGACTATGATCGGTAAGGCAAATAGCCACCAGTAGCATAAAACAAGGCCGGGAATTATACATAATACCAGTCCAAAATTTACTGCCAAAGTTATCAATATACTAGCCCCTATGATCCCCAAAGGATGTTTTTTGATGGATCCGAATCCAGTTTTATAAGTTGTCTTCCCGGTATAGTAGGCTTCTTTTGCCATACCAACTATGCCCCCGATAAAGATCAATTGTATAATGGTACTCATTAGGGAAATTGGAACGAGTATCGTGATGGTACGGATCATGTGATCCATGATCACAGACAGATCGCCGACATCTTCAAAAGCTGTAGCCATCTCCATCAACATGTACTGCTGGATGAACGTTAATATGATGATGATCAGAACGGGCACGATCCAGTAGATGAAAATCGAACCTAGATTATCCATCAAAATCTCGTAACTTTTAGAAAGTGTATCAGAGGTACTTAGTTTTCTCTTATAGTATTGAAATCCCTGTTGAACTGTAGTTTTAGACCAGTCCATGGCTAATTTTGATCCGCAGTATGGGCAGAATTTACCCCTTTCCTCTTCGGGGATTTCAGCATCGCAGTTAGAGCATTTTACCACTTTGGCCACCTTCTTCACTGTATTATCAAACTGATAGATAATAGTTTTGTGAATGATCTAAAAAACGTTGACATCTGCCACTACGTGAAATACGTGCGGTGCGTAGGATTTGATCTTTCTGATCTCAGTGATCTCGAAATCCTTCCCAATATTATCAGCCAGTTCTCTCTCGACCTGCTCCGGAAAATTCACATCCTCTGCCCTTGTGTGATAGTGTATAAAACCTTCACCGTCAAGAAGTTCGACCGCCTTCGGTAAAAACTTCCACGTGTCGTGCAGGTACCCCATAACGACTCTATCTGCGATATCACTTTTGGAAAATTCTCGATTATCGCCGTTCCAAGTCTCTACGACCTCTTCAACCCCATTCAATTCTACATTTTCATTCAAATATCCGTAAGCCAATTCGTTGATCTCCAGCGAATAGATCTTCTCCGGTTTAGAGTGAACGGCCATGGGCAGTGTAAAGTAGCCTATACCTGCGAACATATCCACTATTGTTTCTCCATCCTCTGGCATTCCCGCCATTAGCACACGCTCGTCTATGTTCCCGCTGGAAAACATGAGTTCTGCCAGGTCGAGTTTGTATTTGATACCGTTCTCAAGGTGCACCGTTTCAGTCTCTTCACCATAAATAAGCTCCACTTCGGGTTCCCTCTTTGTACCGATTATACCTCCCTGGATAAGAACGCTTTTCATACCCAATACTTCTGCATAGACTTTTCCGATATACTCTTTTTTACCATCCAATTCCCTAGGTAGCTTGATCAGTAAAACATCTCCTACCATCTCCCACCTATCCGGTAATTTTTCTTTCATATGTTCCGGGATATCGACAATATTTTGGATCTTCTGGAAGGGAGTAGGCCTGTCCATCCTTTCCTCTAAGATATCTTCCACAGTCCCTTCCTTGACAGGTATTATGAGTTCTCCATCTCTCTCCTCGATCCTCCTCCTCCCATCTAGTCTGTCTTCTTCTTTGAGTCTTTCAAAGACTTCCTGCCCTTTATCTTTCTCGACCTTGACGACCGGCCCTTTCTTCGAAGGCATAGGTAAACCTTTATATCTAATCGCATAAGTATTTTATACCCTTATGAATTTAGAGGATGTAATGGATCACAAACCGTTAGTATTGTTCTCAGTGTTGTTGATATTGACCCCGATCGTTTTCTTAGGGGTAACATCAGCACAGGTTACTGAAGTCTCTGATCCCGGTAGAGTTAACAAGATACTCAGTGATTTTTCTACACCTATCATCCAGCCTGGGAACGAAGGCAATCTAGATTTCAATTTAACCAACCCATATGAATTCGATATGGAGGACGTAGTTCTGACCGCCGAGGTATACGCATACGCTGACTTGGATGAACAGAAGGAGATATATGAGGTCGACGACCCACCTGTTTTCAAACTTCAAGGTACGACTATGAGGTCATCTAGGTTGGACGCTCTCTCATCTGATCGAGTACTTCCCCAGCGCTTCAGCATACAAACATCCGATGATACGGAAAAAGGGGTGTATTTTGTCCGATTCCAGATGGAATTCGACCATTCAGAAGATGAAAACCGAAGTATCATGCGTTCTAAAGGTCACTTCACCGATTCAGAATGGGAAAACGCTACCAAAAGGCCAGGAACATCCGACGAACCCTATTATGCGGGTAGTATCAACATAACGATGTTGGGTGTGAACGGTATCTTACCGGATACAAGTTTCACCGTAAAAACACCAATCCCTCGATGGCCGCAGTACCTGTTAGGCGGTTTAGCAGCATTCTTTGGGATATTTGCTGTGATGCTTTACATGCAGGAAGAGTACAATTCATTCCCGTGGTTAGAAGATATTCTTGATCATTGGTCCGGCAAATTTAATCAGTTTAGGAGACGCCTTAAGCACAGGCTTCGCAAGCGTTGACGGGTAATCGATATCACCGACCTCTTCAACTACTCTTTTGACTTTTTCGTTTTTCAGTGCGTTTATCATGTCGCTCATTTCTTTATCTGTGATCCCTTTGAAGATCTTCCTCATCCACATGCCTTTAGAAATTTCGGAACCGATATCTTTCTGCCATCGTTTGTGGTATTCCCGGAGTTTTTCTTCGGAGGTATCTTCGTTTTCCAGTGCATCGATGGCGACTTCAGCACATATATCCGCTGAAAGGAGTCCCGGAAACAAACCTCCTCCTGAAAGAGGTTTTACCTGGCAGGCGGCGTCACCGACCAACATAAGACCATCTGTAACGCTTTTTTTAATATGGCCTAAAGGTATTGTTCCTGCGGAGTACCCGATTATTTTAGTTTCATATCCCCTTTTTTTAATCAAATTTTTAAGATGTCCGTAGGCATTACCATCATTACTAGCCACACCCACCAAAGTTCCTGAAGGATGTGGTAACTCCCAACCGAAGAAATCAGGTGAAACATCCTTACCTAAAAATATGTGTATATCTTCTGATTCTCTCGCGATGATAGACTGTATTCCAACAAGCATCTCTTTTGGTCCGGGGAGTCCTGTCCTTTTACGCATAATAGAATTTGGACCATCTGCCCCGATGACTAGATCAGCATTGATTTTATTCAATTTACCCGATTTTCTATAAGTGATCTCTCTAGTATCATCATAGGACGTGTTAACGGCTTTAGCTCCTAGGATCAATTCTGCTCCGTTATCAACTGCTTTCTCAGCCATCTCACGATCGAATCCGACTCTATCGATAACATAAGCCCTTGGTTCTGGAGCTTCTAAGATCAGTTCATTCCCATTTGGAGGAGATATCACTGCCTTATATCCTTCTTTGACCACGGAACCAGTTTTTGTCATGGAAACTACTCTCGGGCTGACAAGGCCGGCGCATCGTACAGGTTTACCGATCTCGCGATTTGCTTCTAATACGATAGTTTCGAAACCAGCTTCAGCAAGCTGTTTTGCAACTCTTGTTCCTGCGGGTCCTCCGCCTATCACTGCAACATCCATGATATCTTCGGAGAATGTAGAGCGGTACTCTTTTTAATTTTATCCCTGCAAAAACCTTCGAAGACTTTATAAACCTTATATAGCTTCGGTATTTAAACTGATTAAAGAAGAAGTGATAATTATGGAAGGACTAAAGATAGAAAACGTAGTAGCATCCTCTTCTATGGAACGTAATTTAGACCTAGAAGAAGCGTCAAGAGTACTAGATGGCTCAGAGTATGATCCAGAGAAGTTCCCCGGTCTCGTTTATAGGGTAAGTGAACCAAAGACGGCGATCTTACTTTTCACCAGTGGTAAAGTAGTATGTACTGGAGGTAAAACTGTCGAGGAAGCCAGGACGAGTGTCAACAAAGTCAAAAAATTACTCAATAAAAAAGGTATAGAAACTGCTGAAGACATCGACGTCACTGTACAGAACATAGTCGCATCTTACGGCTTAGGTGCTGATCTGAACCTCAACTCAGTGGCTATCACACTTGGCTTGGAGAGGGTCGAATATGAACCCGAACAGTTCCCTGGTCTGGTTTACAGATTGAGAGATTCCGACGTCGTTCTACTGCTCTTCGGCTCAGGCAACATGGTATGTACCGGTGCCAAAGAGATACAGGACTTGGAAGAGGCCGTTGATCATATAAAGGACGAATTGAAAGGTGCGGGATTGATCCATTAGTCGGATTCCGATATTCGATAACCATATACATCTCCAGCAACGCGGAGACAATGTAGATTCGGTTAAGAGATTTGAAAGAGTAGGAGGAACACACCTCGTCCTCTCTCATCTACCTTATCATGATTTAAGGGAGTGGGATGTGAATGGGTACGGACCTATTTATGACCGTACCGTAGCTTTAGCTCACAGATCTATGAAGAATACCGATGTCGAAGTGTACGTGACATTGGGTCCTTATCCCGTAGATCTAGTCAACCTTGAAAAGGAAGTGGGTTTGGAGAAGGCTAAGAAGATCCTCATAGCCGGGATGGATTTGGCTGCGGAGTACGTTCAAGAAGGAAAGGCTCTAGCACTAGGTGAGATAGGCCGGCCTCATTTTGAAGTATCTGATGATATCTTTGAAGCTTCAAACGAGATAATGAAATATGGTATGGAGCTTGCAGTCGATCTAGGATGTGCAGTTATACTTCATACTGAGAGTACGGACCCCGAAACCTGTGAAGAATTCGGTAAGATGGCAGACGAAGTGGGTTTGGATAGAGGTAAAGTCGTTAAGCATTACAGTCCACCTCTGATAACTTTTGAAGAGAACAAAGGACTTTTTCCTTCAGTACTTGCAAGCGAGAAGAACTTGAGAGCCGCTGCTGAAAAGGGTAACCGGTTCGTGATGGAAACTGACTTTTTAGACGATCCACACAGGCCGGGAGCTGTTTTAGGTATCAAGAATGTCCCTAAAAAAACCAAGAAACTTTTGGAAGAAGGAGTTCTTACTGAAGACGATGTCTGGAAGATCCATAAAGAGAATCCTGAAGAGATCTATGGAATAGAAGTCGAGCTATAGTTCCAGTTCTTCCTTTATCAGAAGCGCTAGTTTTTTCATGCATTTTTCGCAGATGGATTTGTCACCCACTCTTTTATACTCTTTCGTCCAGTTCCGGCAGAAATGACATCTATCGGCATCTATTGGCATGATATCAATATCTGATAGTGTTTGTTTGCCTATAAAACTTTCTTATTACGATCAAATTCCCCCATCTATTTTATAAGTACGTAGCCCTATATCTAATTCGGATGGAAACCTCTCAAAGATTCAAAATTCCTTTACTAGGTAGAAAAAAAGAGATCTGCAATTTCTTAAAATATTTAAATAAAATCAAGGATACAAAAGGAGGCACGTTATCTCTAATCGGAGATGCTGGTATCGGAAAGAGTCGATTAGTTGAAAAGTTTAAACATATTGCTGAAGAGGAGGGAATTGAAGTCTTAAAGGGAGCTGCGGATAAACAATCAAGTGATCCCTTCCACCTTTTCATTCAAGCTTTGAAAGATGAAGTTGTAGTCCCTTTTGTGCGTTTGGAGAAAACCACTTCTTTTGCTGAAATATTTGCGGTAAATGATGGGGGGATGCTACTAGCCACTGCTCTACCTGAAGATGAAGAAGAAATCGATGGCGATATCCTAGCTGGGATGCTATCAGCGGTTCAAAATTTTGTAAAAGATTCTTTCGGTGGATCCAGTTCCTCAGAGGAAGGTTTGGGTCGACTCGAATACGGTGATATGAAGATACTCATCGAACATGGAGAAGGGATCTATGTAGCTGCTGTGATTAAAGGAGAAGAACATCCCGATATGAAAAGGTCTTTGAAGCGGACTGTAAGGGATATCGAACGCGAAGATTCAGCCTTAGTCGAAGAATGGTCAGGAGGGATGGATGAGATGGAAAGTATACAGAGAAAGATATCTCTCCTTTCCAAAACGAAATATCTTGTAAGAAGGGAACTAGATGATGTGAAACTAGAGAACGAACGTATCAAGATCGCAGATAGGATTTTAAAAATATTTTCAGATAAGGATGACCCGGTTGTTATAATATTAGAAGATCTTCACTGGAGTGATGAATCGTCACTCTTTGTTCTTGATTATTTGTCTAGGAGCATCCATGATAAAAAGATATTGATTTTGTGTACTCGTCGTCCCCAAGAAAGCACTCTGGCAGATAATGTAATAGAAATGCTTCAAAAGGACGGGTTTTTAACTGATACGGTTTTGCAAAAGTTGAGGCCAGAAATTGTAGGAAGTTTGGTAGACGAACTTTTCAGCCCTAATAAATTCCCCGAATCACTCGTATATCGACTTTCAGATGAATGCAGAGGAAATCCATTTTTCATCATCGAGATGCTTAAACAGATGGAAAACGAAGGGGCTATAGGATATATTGATGGACATTACAAATTGCTAGTTGAAGATTTTACAATACCTTCAAGTTTAGAGGATGTGGTTTACAAGCGTTTAGAGCTACTCGATCCAGATTCTTTGTCTTTGATCGAATACATGTCCTGCGAGGGTGTAGAAATAGATATAGATATCCCAGAGAGTTTGAATAGACAACCTGAAATCGAAAGGCCTATCGGTTCTTTGATCAAGTCTGGAATCCTGCTTCCGTCTAAGGACTATCTGAGCTTCAGCCACGCTATATTCCGTGACGTCATATACGAAAGTTTGTCGAGATGGTGGAAGAACTCGTATCACCATCGGTTGGGGGAGTTCTATGAGAGAAAATATCTAGGCTGTATATCTGATGTATATTACGACCTTGCTCGACATTTTTCCAATACAATAGATCACACGAAAGCTCATGACTACTCTTTTAAGGCAGGGGAGAAAGCTGAGAATGCACTGGCTCCGGAAAGGGCGATAGGATTTTATCGAAGGTCTCTAGAGGCCCTGGATAATCTTAGTGATATGGACGGTAAAGTGATACGGAGATGTGACATCTTAGAAAGAATGGGTGATATGAAAGCCCTTCTAGGTGATTTTGAAGATGCTGTGGTGGAATACAATAAAGTGTTAGAGGATGTTAAGGATAAAACAACTAAAGCGGTATTACATCGTAAACTGGGAAACGTTTTCATGCATACTAGTGATTATGAACTAAGTTTAAGGGAATGCAATTCCGCTCTAGAAATACTCGATCAGACCGACCCAGAAGCTGCTAAGGTCAAACGTGTAAAAGGAAGGACTTATATGAGAACAGGTGACTATGACGTTTCCCTGGACCTATTGAACCAGGCATTGGAAATCGCCAAGAATAACAGCGATGAAAAAGAGATGTCTGAGATAGCTCACAATCAGGGAACTGTACAGTGGTATAGGGGGGAATACGAAGGAGCATTAGAACGGCTCGAATTCTCCCTCAGTGTTAGAGAGAAACTTGATGATACTAGAGGTATCGCTCGGTCATTCACCAATATTGGATTGGTATACTACTCAAAGGGAGATAAAATAAAGGCTTTAGAAAACTATGAAAAGGCACTAGTATCTTTTAAAAAGATCGGAGATAAATTAAATATAGCTACAGTCATAAATAACATGGGGATGGCTTACTTCTACCTTGGAGAACTTGATTACGCGGTAGGATGTTTTGAAGAGTGTCTTGACATGTTTAAGATGATTGGAGACAAAGGTAGTGTTGCTTCCTCTTTGAGCAATCTCGGTTTGGCTATGGATGATTTAGGAGATCCTGCCAAAGCCTTGGAATATCATCTAGATAGTTTACAAATAAAAAAAGAGATCGGTGATAAAAATGGTATGGCCACATCCTTATACAATATCGGGAAAGTCTATGTGGATGCTGGTCGATTGGTCAAGGCAATCGAGCACTTGACCAGTGCATTAGACCTTTCAAACGAAATCGATGATTTGTTTCTATCTACTGAAATAAGATTAGATCTAACCCATGCATACATCAAAATGGGAGAGATCGACACTTCACTACAGACAGCAATGGATGCGCTTGAGATTTCTTTGGACATAAGAAGCAGTTCTCTTGAGGGGGAGAGCAGGCGGATGCTAGGAAAAGTATACTTTAAAATGAATATGTTTGATAAAGCTACCAAAGAGTTCGATAAAGCGAAAATGATTTTTGAAAAAATCGGTGAAAAAGTTGAACTCAGTTACGTATTAGTGGATTATGGTATTCTTTTCGACAAAATGGGCAAAGATAAGAAGGCCAGCTACTACCTAAAAAAAGCTTTAGAGATCCAAAAAGACCTTAATTTAGATAATGATGTGAGTGAAACACAAAACATTTTGGAAAAGATTGGAACAAGTTAGAAGTTGACAGTCCAATCAACCGGATAACTAGCATTATTGTAAATCCAGTAAGCATTTCCCGGTTCGAATTTGAAAGTGCTGGTATTTGAAACATATCCAATATTGTATTCCTCTTTTGAATCAAAATAACCTATATTCGTTACTTCAACGGGTAGACCATTGTTTTCTATCAAAGTGCTGGGATATCCGACCATGTTCCATCCAGAGTAAAGTGTTATATTTGTGCAGTCTGGCTCTACGCCGATTATAGTGAGAGTATCCTCAGTATTCATCCTTATCCAGAGTCCCATTGTGTGATCCCATGTGTTTATATTGTTAAAATGAGCGGCTCGACCCGGTATATAACTCGCCCATCTATCGATAGAAGCATCATAATAAGTTACCTTGTCATAACTACCATCTATACCGTGAACCGGGTCGTTGAGAATAATCTCCAAGTCCATATCATAGGGGATTACCATCGGTGAGATAAAGCTCCAACCATCGGCTTCTGAATTCTGGGTGATGGTAATATTGTATGTAGTGTAGGATTTCGCTGAAACCTCTTGGCTTGGATCACTTTCTCCTAGAGTATTTTGGGCGGTTAGGAAATAGTAGTACGAATCACTTCCAATAGATGTATCGTTATATTCATGGATATCTGGAGATATTGTTTTATAATAGCTCTGACCTCCTGAAACGGTCCCTCTATATAAGAAATATTTACCTATTGGTTCACCTCCGTCATTGGGTGGTGGGTCCCAACTGATGAAAATGTTGTTGATACCCGGTTCAGCATCGACATTGATGGGTGCTTCTGGGGGTCCTTTTGGAGTTGCTGAATCTGTATTACTAGCTGGTCCTGTGCCTCCTGCATTTTGAGCTCTAACAAAATAGTCGTAAGTTATTCCATTTAAAACGTCATCATCATTATATATTGTCGTTGGAGCGCTTACATGTACATAGTAACTTCCATCACGATAGATTCTGTAATATTCAATAGGTGCACCCCCATCATCCAAAGGCTCTTCCCATTTGAGTTCCACATTTGTATCATAACCACAGGCAACTAGGTTTCTTGGCTCCGACGGCGGATCTATAGACTCTGTTGGGATGACTGTTCCCCCTCTACGACTAGAAAAGGGCGTTATACTTCCTCCACCTGAATTTTGAAGGTCGTTATCGATGGATTTTTCTTCTTTATCACCAAGACCTCCACCATAACCCCAAACCGGGCCGTTAACTGGAGCGTCTAAGGTACGGAAGTTCGGCATCACCATGAACTCATATTCATAACCTGGTTTCAGGTCCTCTGCTATAAAGTACTGGGAGCCGGTGTTGATCTCATTAGGGTTTATCTTATCATTGGCTGCCGGGATAGGTTCATCGGTGTACTCATTATTTGGATCTACTTTTGAATTGCCGATATACTTCCATTCTTCTTCCTTCGATGAACTTATGAAGATCGCATAACTTTGAAGCAGATCGTAAGTTCCTCTTCCTGTGGGTTCTAGATTGGTGTTACTACTGGTGTACTTGAAATGAGGAATCGATATATTGATCCATGTGGGACCGATAGGATCGTCGGAATATTTTTCATTTAAAACAGGTCGTGGGATGGGTTCGTACCTAACCACATGTTCATCCATGGTTGGAGGTGTTTCTTTACTTTCCGCAACAAAATTAGATGCCCAAGTATAGTTTATGTATTCATCATGTTTCTCATCGTAATGTTGATATTCAGCTAGGAACATTATGTTGTCCCCTTCCTCTGGAGACATTTTATACCACTGGTGCGGTTTTTCTCCTGGTGTAGCATCCCATCGAAATTCCTTTTCCTTTCCGATATTGTATGTACCATCGTTGATAGCATCATTTGCACCTCTCTGACTCATCTTTGGTTGGTTGATATTAATAGCGGTAATATTTCCAGAATAAACTCCTTCCCTATGCCATACAGCGTTCCCGTCATAGCTGTCATAAGAATACCCTTGAAGATAAATTGCATAATCTTCCCCCTCTACAGTTCCACTAGGTATGGTCAGTAACAAAAGCAGTAGAACTATCATAATCGATGAAATTTTTTCCATTTCCTACTCGACATCATTAGTACATAAGAACTATTTAATATTTGAGATGTATATAAGGCATTATATTTTATATAACCAATACTTGTAGTGATTGAACAGTTTAATCGACCAATAATTATATACCAGTGAACTATGATTGCGAAACTACCGTTGCCAGCATCGTACAGGCTCTGAATACCTTGTAGTTCGTTTCTATATCCCCGGTATCGATGATGAACTCTTTCGGGCCAGTCCTTTCTATGGATGGAAGTAGTTCACAGTTATCCAGCTTACCGGCATCTTTGAATCTTACGTGGAATGTAGAACTTTCCGGTTCGATCACTTTACCTTTTTTCTTTTTGATAGCTTCCGTAACAGTATCTCTGATCTCCTTTCTAACAACTTTTGGATGCCTGCACTTTGCACTGTACCTACCCGTTGGTGTTTTTGTTACTACGTAGGGGATGTCCGGATATAGTTCTTTAGCCTCTCTGATTATTTCAGTATCTCCTGCCAGGAAAAAAATAGGTACGTCGTATTTGGAAGCTAGATAAGAGTTCATAGCGAATTCACTGACCTTCTTACCACCTATCTTGAGATCGTCGACCACCGCACCGGAGTAAGTGTGAGATAGAGTTCCTCTAGAATGTGCGGAACTGTGATACCCGACATATCCTACTGCTTCGATATCCTTTTCGTTCAACCCTTCCATCTGGGAAAGTAATTTCGGTCTTCCACTGAAAAGTTCAACTCTTTCGTCAAGATCTTCTAGAACGATATTCCTCATCTTTCCGTGACCATCGGTTACGTAAACTTTCTCTTCACCTGCATCGAAAGCCCCTAGTGCCGCTTCGTTAGCCTCCTTTGTCATAAGATCTCTTGCTCTATCATATTCCTTAGAATCCATAGCACCCTGCTTAGCTGAGACCACTCCCGAGATCCCTTCTATATCGACTGAGAACAGATATGTCATTTTTTATACCTCTATGACAGGATAGTTCAGTCCGTAAATAAAATTTTTGAAGCGTGTTTAGTGTATCTCATCGATGGTTTTTTTGATGTGTAACATACGATCTCTATATCGTCTGGTCAAATTTCCACCCGGTTCTTCTACAGGTGATGATACCATACCTTCATTATTGTTATACAAATAGGTTTCTAGAACGTTAGCGGCTGCGGTGAGACCTATGAATAAGACAAATGCAGATGGCAGTAGAGTAGAGTCGAAAGTATATTCTTGTAGTGTGATAGGATAATAGAGCATAACAGGGGTGTCACCTGTGAAAGTATCTAGCACTAGGTGACCTAGTGCCACTATAAGAAAAAATATAGATATCCTGGTAAGGATACTCGTATCTTTTTTCCTTTCGTAAAGATGTGCGCCAATCAAGATCAAAATCGGTATATAAAGCATCCCGATACCAGTATGAAAGTACCTCAACTCCATGACACCATATCCTTTTAATAGGTAATCCAAGTCCAGTAGTCCGTTGACTGCCAATGAACCTAGTACTACTATCAAGTACTTTCTCTTGGAGTGGAACCCCATCCCTAGACCGATTAATATCGATATGGCTACATGGATAATGGGATGCATATTTATATAAATCAATCCTTATGATTAAATACTTTTTGCACTCCTATCAGTTTAGTAAACTTTTTAACAGGTGTGTTTATATTCCCCCTCAATTCGGTGCAAGAATGGTAGATATGGACGAGATGGAAGAAAAATTATTATCAGCAGAGGCGAAGAAAGAGAGACACGTCTCTATAATAGACGCGGGGTTTTTTTCACGCTTACTTGGATTTTTTATCGATTATACCATCCTAATGTTATCAGCCCTTTTGATCTTGATATTATTTGCAGGTTTAGGTTGGGTATCCCCAGAATCGGTGTTCCAGATATTCTGGAATAGGACAAATGTCTATGAGAATATATCACTCATAGCTTTGGTCACATCTACCCGCAATATTCTGATCCATATCAGTTATAGTCTGTATTTCATCTTCTATTTTGTAATATTGGAATCGAAATACCTTTTGGGTACCAGCCCTGGTAAACGATTGTTGAAGTTATCCGTCGTAAATGCAGATGCAGATAAATTGACTTTGAAAGAATCCTTTATAAGGAACGTTACAAAGTATTTACTCCGTCCACCTATCATCGGAATAATCTTTGGTTTTTTGGAGATCTTTCTAGTGATGTTCTATTCCAAACGGACCGGTGATATGCTGGTTGGCACCTTTGTAGCAAAGGATGTTCATAAAGGTAAATACTACGAGGATCAGGATTGAACTAGTAAAAAATTTAAAATAATTTATATCCTTTCACTTTTAAAAGTGATCGCTTTGGGATGGCCAGCCATTGAACGTGAAAAGCAAAATCAATTGTCAGATATGATCGTCTTTTTATTAGGTGGGATTTTATTGGCTTTGGGAAATCTTTCGTTTCAATTTGTTTTCGTTGCCTGGATGGGAGCGGTATTATACATTTGGAGGGCTAGATCTTTAAGAGTATTTTTTGGTTTGTTGATGATGATATTATTTTTACCAGTCATTGTCTTATTGATGTCCACGTTTCCTATGATTTTATTCTATTGTGGTGTTATCATTACCTATCTAGCATATTTGAATTTGGAATCTCAATTTGATAAAAAAGAGTGGTATTATCTAACTGTTTTATCTATATTTTACATCTTGATCAGTACATACAGTATTCTGATAACGGATGGCATGAGTTTAGGACTTGACATGGAGGATCCGTTATCTTTACTTTCCTTCCTTTCTTTTGTTATCATCTTAGTTTGGACTTTGATAAGGGTAAAGATCGGCAATATTACGCTTATCGCTTCTCCCGAATCGGACAAAAATTTATACTCCGAACCCGGTCCTTTTTCTCCCTATGTGATAGGAGGATCTATGGTGTCTTTATCCTTTTTGGCGTTGGGTATCAGCGGTTTGTTCCAAATATTTTTTAACACCTATGGTGGCTATTATTATGGATTTTTATGCTGTTTCTTGGCATTGCTGTTTATTTTATCAGGGATAGCTTTACTAAGTATCCCTTCTAAAAATACCTCGATCCCTTTTGGTGTGTTGGGTTTCGTGTTGATCTCTGGAACAATATTTTTTTGGCTCTTTGACGCTCATACCCATTTACCCGAGCCGAACTGGATAACTTTTTTATTTTTGATAATATCCGGGATCACATTGTCAATCGTTGGATATGACATCGACAATTTACCTTTAACTGAGTTAAAATCTCAGTTGTTGATCGTGGTGTCTTTCATACCTTTGATTGGAATGGGGATATACTGGCATATAGCTGATGGTATCGATGGATTCTCTCTTGAAAACCATGTTTATGCCTTTCTATTTTTGGGCACGATCATTTTTTTCAAAGTGATATACACATCGATGTATCTCGAGTCAAGTTGAACTTTCACGGTTCCCACATGGGGCTACCCAGTGGTAAGATCTCTTTTTGAGCCATACTGTTCAAAAGAACGGCTGCTGCTGCGTAGAAAGAGAGTGCTGAAGTGATCAGTAAAAATACCCCTGCATATACCGCTGATAGATCATACAGGTAATGAGCCATCAGAAGAGGGAGTGCGATATCAACGGCCACTACGATGGTGAAAAGTACCTTGTTAGTCATCATCGATGCGAATGTGACTATTATCAAAAACACCATCACAGCTACTAGCCCTGCCACGTAGTGATTCGTATCTACTGTAACGTCGGTGAACGTGTTGATGTATCCTGTTAGAGCTATCGAATACATAGCCAGGGAAAAGAAAGTGAAAACAGTAGCACCGAATATATTGTTACGTTTGAATTCCATCAATCCTGCTACGAACTGTGCCGTAGCCCCGAAGAACAGTATCCATGGTATCATCAGGGCGCTGTTCTCTGCAGAAGCTAGTCCTAAGTCAGTAACCGCCAATAATAGAGCGGCCACGGCTAACCCGAAAAGACCTAAAGCAGCGGGTTCAGTCGATAATTCCGGTAATTCTTTTATGAATATATCTCGAGATCGATTATCATCTGTCATGGGTTTGGATTATTAAGGGGTTATATTTAGTAATAATGCTCTACTTTTACATATTCAACTATATTATATAGATGTAGTACCCTATCTAATAAGTTAAAAAGGTGAGATCATGGTAAATGTATTGGAAGAGGGGCAGTTGGATTTTAACAGGTTGAAAGAATTGTCCGGTAAACCTTCTTTATTCGAGCCAGGAGACGGTGAGATTTGGACAGATAAACACATCTCCGAGTATCTACTTCGAGCACATCTAGATCCTCAACGTGATATGGCCAGCCGCAGGAACGAGACCATAAAGCAGTCATGCCGGTGGATCGTATCGAGATGTGGATTAGGTGAAGGTTCGAAAGTCATCGACCTGGGCTGCGGTCCCGGACTTTACTGCAGTGAACTGAGCCGATATGGTCTTAAAGTCATGGGTGTTGATTTTTCTAAGAGATCTATAGAGTACGCTGAAAAGTATCGTGATACTGATATAGAATTCATACACGGGAATTATTTGAACGTCAAGATCTCAGGAAAGTACGATGCTGCTTTGATGATCTACTATGACTTCGGTGTATTATCTGAAGAGGAGCAAGATCAATTATTGGAAAGAATAAATTCACTGCTCAAAGAAGATGGTTATTTCGTTTTCGATGTTCTCACGCCGTCACATCCTGAAGCTGATGATGAAACTACACGATGGACATTCCAAGAAGACGGAGGTTTCTGGAGTTCTGATAGTTACATGGAATTGTTCAACCGATATTATTACCCTGATGAACAGGTGAAGTTGGACCAGTATGTGATCATAGATAAAAATGGAGAGGCTAGTGTTTACCGTATATGGCATCGATTCTTTACCCCCTCTCAGATCTCAGGATTACTCAAAAAAAACGGTTTTGAGGCCGAAGAGTTCTATGGGGACTTGACAGGGAAACCTATAGAGGCAGGAGCAGAGGCCATGGGGATAGTTGCAAGGAAGAGTTAGATCAGTTTCAAAGTTTCTCTCATGAACGCTGGTAGATCACCAGGGTGCCTAGATGTTACCAGTCTTCCATCGACCACCACTTCTTCATCCAAGAATTTTGCTCCAGCATTCTCCATATCTGTTCTTACGGAGTAATAGCAGGTGGCCTTTTTACCTTCTAAGAGATCAGTTTCTATCAGCAGCTGTAATCCATGGCATATCGAAGCGATGACTAGATCGTTGTCAACGGCATCCTGGGCCAATTTTACTATAGACTCCTTGATCCTCATCCTGTCCGGAGCTCTTCCACCCGGGACGACCAGTAGATCGTAATCAGATACGTCCACGTCTTCTGCAGCTTTATGCGAATTTAACTTCTGCCCGTTCTTACTCTCGTAGGTAGTTCCCTCTTTTTCACCCACTAAATCAACTTCAAAACCGGCTTCTTGGAGTCTGAAATACGGATATGTCAATTCAGTATCCTCGAAACCGTTCTCTATCAGTACGATAGCTTTTTTCATGTTATCACACCGTTCTATTCTCTAGGAGTTTTATCAATCTTTTTACCAAATCTAACAAAAAAAGGGGAGGGAGGGTGATTATCGTGATGTATGAAACACTTGGTTATGATGTATGGTCTTGTTATAATCTTCGCACGGCTTTAGAAATTTGATTGCATATCCATATCGTAAAAAAACTTTAATATACATGTACTCATTTACTTATAAGCAGAGGGATAAATATGGAAACATTAGATGATATAAAAGGAAAAGAAATTTTGAGCAGTGACGGAAGATCGATGGGTAAATTAATCAATTTTACAGTAGACGGTGATTTTAGGATAGATGATGTCGTAGCCAAAATGAATAAAGATATAATCGAAGATCTAGGAGAGGATAAACCGTTGTTCTCATCGCTCAAATTAGGGATATCGGTAAAACATGTAAAATCTTTTACGGACAACATAGTACTTAAAACTCCCTTAAATAAACTGCATCTACATTTTGAAGATGTTACTGATAAGAACTTGGCTAGCTCTATAATAGGTATGGAGATCTCAGGCAGCCAAGGTAATTACGTTGGAAAAGTAGAGGATATTTTGGTCGATACAGAGTCTTTAGGTAGATTATCCATGCTGGTCAAAGTGAATAAAGATATCTTAGAAACCTTAGACCTTGAGAAACCTCTACTTTCAAAAACAAGATTAGGTATATCGATGAAGCATGTAACGAGTGTAGGCGATAAAATCATGCTGGACACCTCAATCGAAGGTATGGGAGAGATCATACTAAAGGAACCTATCAAGAAGATGTAAAAACCTATCTTGACCTTTTTAATTTTTTTAATTCACTTTTTGCCTTTTTAACCCAAAGGATCAAATCCATCTTTTCAAACAAATCTAAGGCTTTTTTAAGGAATTTTTCACCCTTTAAAAACACACCATATTCGTAATAAGTCCTAGATAAATACCGTGTCTCTCCCGTATTTTTAAACACATCGATAGCATTTTCAAAATTTTGGACAGCTCTTTCCTCTACTCCAAGATTTGCAAACACCATCCCTAAAACACGGTAACATGTCCCCTCCTCAGATTTACCATCGATATCCAAGGATATTTGAAGGGCCTTCTCTGCATATCCTTTAGCTTTATCAAACATCCCTTTCATAAGATATACTTCTGCAAGTCCACAGAGATCGTAAACTGATATAATATGTTCTCCGACTTTTTCAGCCATCTCTAGACTTTCCTCGTAATATCTTAAAGCTTTAGATATATCTCCTTTATATTGGTGGATAAGTGCTATACTGTTCAAAGAATAAGTTATCCCTACCCTATCTCCGATCTCCCTTTCAATCTCTAAACTCTGGTTATGATATTCTAATGCTTTATCGAGTTCGTAAAG
>CAYNQI010000022.1:0-16896 GCA_964399335.1 uncultured Thermoplasmata archaeon
CCTTTATCATATAATCATGACTAATAGATTTTTCTGATAAATAAGGGTAGTAAACAAAAAATTATAATATAGACCCTTTCTTGTTTCCAAACAGATGGCAGAAAAATTAGATGATGTCAAACCTACTAGGATGGAGCTTCTCAGGATCAGAAAGAGAAAGGTCCTTGCTGAGAATGGACACGATCTATTGAGTGAGAAAAAGGATGCTTTAATCAACGAATTCTTTAAGGTAGTAGATAAAAGAAAAAAACTACGTAAGGAATTTTTAGAAAATCTTGATGATAGTTACCAATCTTTAGTGGAAAGTGAGATGCTCATGGGAAAAAGTGAGGTGAAAAGTATAGCCGATGGTGCCATCCCGATGGATGGAATCGATATTGAGTCAGATAATATTATGGGTGTTAAGGTTCCATCATTTATACCAGAAGTCCCTTCAGAGAAGTTCTATGGGTATGCCGATACTTCTGTCAAACTCGACGAAACCGTTGAAAATTTTAGGCAAGCATTAAAACAAGCCCTACAACTTGCAGAAGTGGAGGGTAAGTTAACTCGATTAGCTGATGAGATCGAAAAAGCAAAAAGAAGAGTCAATGCTTTGGAATATATCTATATACCTAAGTTAGAAGCTACTATAGAGTATATCGAAAGGCAGCTGGAAGAAAGGGAAAGAGAGGACTTCTTCCGCAGGAAAAAGATAAAATCCATCATGGAAGAAAAAGAAACCTAGGGGATCATATTGAAAGACCTGATCGAAAAATATTTTGACACGCCTGATAAGAAAGCTAAATTATATCTGTTGATCACCATAGCTCAGATATGGGCTGTCATAGCTATTGTAATAGGAATCATAGTTTTCATTTTTATTCTACTTAGAAATATGGGAATTTTTTAGACCGTTCAATCACAAATAATATAATTCATTCAGTAATATGATCAAACATGACAATAGACTTGATCGTTCACAACTGCTCTGAATTACATACCTTAGAAGGACCGGATAGACCTAGGATCGGAGAAGAGATGAGTGATACGGGACTTATAAAAGATGGTGCTTTAGCTGTGGATGATGGTAAGGTCATCGATTATGGTCCTTCAATAGATATTTTATCAAATTATCAAGCTGAAAAAAAAGTAGATGCATCTGGTAAAACCGTCATACCGGGATTCGTGGATCCACATACTCATCTCGTATTCGCGGGTTCTAGGGAAGATGAACTGGTTATGAAGATCAAAGGTAAAACTTACATGGAGATCTTAGAATCTGGGGGTGGTATTTTAAGTACAGTTAAATCCACCCGTCAAGCTAGCCTTAAACGATTGAAGGAAGAAACCAGAAAACGTATGGATAGAATGATGGAGTACGGCACAACCACAGCAGAAGCGAAGAGCGGGTACGGTCTAGATAAAGAAAATGAGATCAAAAGTTTGGAAGTTATCAAAGAATTGAATGAAGAACATCCTATGGACCTGGTACCCACTTATATGGGAGCACATTCGTTACCACCTGAGTTTGACGACCACTCAAGATATATAGATCACTGTATCGAAGAAGTCATTCCAGAGATAGTTGATAAAGAACTGGCTGATTATTGTGACGTATTCTGTGAAAAAGGAGTCTTTAATGTTGAAGATAGCCGTAGATTGTTAAAGAAAGCTAAAGAACTAGGTTTGGGTTTAAGAGTTCACGCAGATGAGATCGAGAACATAGGATGTAGTTGTATGGCCGGTGAAATTGGAGCTGTATCTGCTGAACATCTAGTCAAAACTAAAGAAAGTGATATTAAGATGATGGCTGAAAGCGGAGTTATCGGAATACTATTACCGGGTACACCTTTCATGCTCATGGAAGAAGAGTATTCTCCAGCTAGAAAGATGATCGATATGGGTATGCCCATAGCCCTTGCTACCGATCTTAATCCTAACTGCTATACAGAATCCATGCAGATGATAATCACATTGGCATGTCTGAACATGAAATTGACCCCAAGTGAAGCCCTAACGGCCTCAACAGTCAACTCTGCCATGGCTTTAGAAAAAACGGATGTTGGAAATCTAGCAAAAGGAAGTAAAGCTGATTTTGTTATTCTAGACGTTCCGAATCATATGCACATACCATATCATTTCGGAGTGAACCTAGTTGAGCAAGTTTTCAAGAAAGGTAAAAGAGTTGTTTGATGGTAAAATCCGCGTTTTCCTTAAATCACGATTGTCTGACAAATATGTCGTTATTATCATACAGTACATATAATTATATAGGTTCTTTATTTGATTAAATAGGCTCAAATATTAATACAGCCAGTAATCAATTGTATATTTTTACACCCCCACTTTTTACCGATATATGTCAATATATGTCACTAATAATTAATCAAAAAAATTAAATATGTTGATTCGTAAAGTAAGACACTATGTCAGACGAAAAAGAAAAATTACACAAATATGTGAAGTTGATAAGCCAGCACAAATTTGATGAATGGGCTAGAGGCGAAAGGTCTTTAGCAGATCTGATTAGAGAACATCACTTCTTAGCGACTATCTATAAATCGAAGATTGAGAAGGCAATCCACCAACATACAGCTCATGAATTCCTTGAGATATTTGAAGAGGAAAGACCAGATTTGAATTTTGGAGATGAAGAAGAGATCGAGCAGCGTATCAGAACAGAGATGAAAGAGATCGAAAACGCGTTATAACAATATTGCCCCGTGAGTAATCAATACTGATAATGTCAGACGATATAAAATAAAATATTTGTGTTTATTTAATCGCCTTACTATCAAAAGATTCAAAACTGAAAAATTTTAAAAACTACTTGTACAATTCACCTAGTATGAAATATAAAACGTTCGGAAAGAATCTACAGGTAGTGGCCTTACAGCTATCTGCTGGAGAAGAAGTTTATGGTGAAGCTGGTGCTATGGTTTATATGACAGGTAATATGAACATGGAAACAAAAGCACGGGGAGGTATCATGAAGGGTTTAAAAAGAAAACTTTCGGGTGAAACATTTTTTATGACAGAATTTACTCCAGCTGGAGGTACAGGGATAGTAGCTTTCGGTGGTAATTGCCCAGGCACTATAAAAGCACTAAAATTAGATGGAAATAAACAGTATATGGTACAAAAAGAAGGATTCTTGTGTGCTGAAAGCTCTATCGACCTTGATATCGGTTTCCAAAAGAAATTTGGTGGAGCATTTTTTGGCGGCCATGGATTAATTTTACAAAAGATGAGTGGGAAAGGTAATATTTTTATCCATGCGGCCGGTGATTTCATCGAAAAGGATCTCAAACAAGGGGAAGTACTTAAGGTTTCAACAGGCCATTCACTTGCTTGGGAGGACTCGGTAGATTTTGATATTGAAAGATCAGGCAAAGTGAAAAGTATGTTGTTCTCAGGTGAAGGGATGTTCGTAACTACCTTGCGAGGTCCAGGTAAAGTTTGGCTACAGAGTATGACCCTAGAACAGTTGGCATCTGGTTTAAAACCACATCTACCTAAACAAAGTAGCTCTTCAAGTGATAGTAAATCGGGCTTCAGTAAGAGTGGTAGTTTCTCATTCGGAGGAAAATGAAGAAAGTTACATATGCGATTTTAGCAGCCGCCACGATGGCCCTCGTAATGCTATTATTTCATGAAGTGGGGATTTTATCTTGGTTAGCTGCTATACTAACTCTTTCTCTAGTAGTGGCATCTCCAATACTCTTTACAGTTTTAGTAATTTTATTTTTAGTAGCTATACCGTATTATATTTTAAAGAAAAAGCCGAAAACTGACGAGTATGGTAATTATCTTTTAGAAGATTTTAAGGAATAAAGTATTTATTTATTGCAGTCTCATCAATCAACAATAGTGAACATGATGCGAGAAAAGATCAAAGAATTCAGAAAAAAAGTAAAAACGGTAAAAAGCTCAAAACATGCTCTTTTAATCTACATACTGACGATTTTCATAACATCGATATGGACAATATTTACACCTTGTGTTTCATATCTAGCGATCCCTATCTTAGCTATATATATACCTAATAAATTATATGGTGAAAACAAATTGAAAAAATTAGTCATAGCAGGAGTACTAGGCACTCTACTGGTCACTTCTACGGCTACTATCTATCACTCTAACTACTTTTACACCCAGGAGATGAGTCAAGTTGAATCCCCTAATAACATACTTACCGAGGGGGGCGTTGACAGGATTTACGAAAATACTGATGAGCCCTTTAACTTTACAGTTCTAGTCGATGAGAATAGAATCGGTGATAATTATACTATAAATCTTAACATTACCTACGAACTTTGGACTGCTGAGGGTTCTGAAGTCATTGAAAAAAGTTACAATATGAGTTTACACGAAGATGGATTGTATTTTAAAGAATTAGAACTTGGAGAAAGAAGGTATTTTCATAAATTTGCCGTGAACTATATTGAAAATAGAACCTCGATATGGGAAGAAACTGAACAGGCTTATGGGCCTATGACATTACCCTTTGAGCACACCTTAATTTCGATATTTGTTCAAAGAACTCCAGTTCCATTAATAGTCTTTTTATTTATAATATCGATATTGTGGTGGAAAGAAAAGATCAAGGAAAGTCGAGCAAAAAGCACAGAAGGTTTGGAAAAGAAAGAAAAACATTTAGAAGATTACTGCCCCGAGTGTGGTGAATTACTTGAAGGATCAGAAAAATGTCTAGAATGTGGTTATAAAAAAGAAAAATTCAAAGAGTCAAATATAACAACATGTGTAAACTGCGGTAAGACCATCTCTAAAGATCAAAAAGATTGTCCTTACTGTGGAAAAGATGTGATAGATTGAATGTGAATAAAAAAGTTTTAGTTTCTCATATCTTTCTTATCAACACCTTACTTTATGCAATATATATCTTCATAGTTTCCACATCACCTACCGCACCAGGTGCTGAAACTGGGAGAGATATAACTTCTTATTTTTCTTTTATCGCTCATTACGTTCTATATTTTGGATTCTCATATTTTGTTTTTGTAACATATAAGGAATTCGAAAAATATTCATGGAATCCATTTCTGTCTACTGTTGTATCCGTTTCAATATATGGATTGATCATCGAAGTTTTTCAATATTATATACCTTATAGACATTTTAGCCTGATAGATGGTTTAATCAACCTATTAGGTGCTATAAGTTTTGTATTAATAGCTTACCTGCTTAAAAAACTACCAGAAAATAAGGTAGTAGAATTTTTTTATTTAAACCATATCTAGTTCTTTATAGATACGTTTAAAAACCTTCTTTCTAATCATGTTTAGAGGTGTAGGATATGGAATTAAAAACTGTAAAGGTAGAAAAAGAAGAGGAGATCAATGTCATACTCGGCCAGAGCCATTTTATTAAAACCGTTGAAGATATATATGAAGCACTGATCACATCTGTACCTGGAATAGAATTTGGGATAGCCTTTTGTGAAGCCTCAGGTGATAGATTGATCAGATACGATGGAACAAAAGAAGATCTTGTAGAGATAGCTATCGATAACGCAAAAAGGATCAATGCAGGTCACTTTTTCATAATCGTACTAGAGAATGCGTATCCGATCAATGTTCTATCGGATTTGAAAAATGTAGACGAAATCTGCAATATTTACTGTGCAACAGCAAATCCATTAGAAGTCATAGTTGCAGAAAACGAAAATGGCAGAGGCATTATTGGAGTTATAGACGGTGAACCAACCGTGGGTGTCGAAGAGGAAGAAGATAAAAAATGGAGAAAGAACCTGCTCAGGGATATAGGTTATAAAAGGTGATCAAGCCCCAAATTTTTCGCCTATCTTTGCAAGGTCTAACAATATATTGAGTACATCTTTGCCATAGAGTCTACCTAATCCACCTTTGGTACTTGATCTTTCATCGAATTTTACTACATCATCCCGTCTTACTTCTTCCCCATGTATCAATATAGGGGATGGATCGCCGCTGTGACCTTTAACAGTTACAGGCGTTGAATGATCACCGGTTATCACTATGTAGATATCTTCCAGTTCCTTTAGTTGCTCTAAGTTTTCATCTAACTTCTCGATGAACTTTATCTTTTCATCATATAATCCATCATGACCTAATAGGTCAAATCCTTTGATATTAGCTAATATAAAATCATATTCTTGAATCTTAGATTTTATACCTTTCATTATCGCATCTATATCAGTATCTAACCCCCCAGTAGCACCTTCGATTCCGATTACATCCATTCCAGCCAATCTACATACACCTTTTACCAAAGGAATCCCGGCTATGGCTGCTCCATTGATACCTTTGTTTTCTAAAAGTGACTCCATCTTTGGTACCTTACCTGCCCCTCTAGGGAGTATTATATTAGCTGGAGGTTCTCCTGAATTTTCTCTTTTTTTATTTATTGGATGGTCTTTAAGAACTTCAATAGTTTTCTTTGTGAATTCATTCATGATTTCAGCTGTTCTTCTATTTTCTTTATTATCCACAATAGGTTCGGCTGGATGATAGCCTACATCTGTTTCATGGGGATCTACATCAGTAACTTCAGCTCCTAATCCTTCACCTTTTAAGATCAAAACACCCCGGTGTTCAACAGCTTCTTGAAAATGAAAATCTACTTCTAGATCGATATCGTTTACCGCTTCGGCTAGTTCACCAGTCCCTTCTTTTATTCGTCCAGCTCGACGGTCTGTCAACTTTCCATCTTCTATGGTGCTAAAATTACATCTAAAAGCTACCTGGCCGGGTTCAACCTCAAGACCTATACCAGCAGCTTCAAAAGGACCTCTACCTGTATACACTTCATATGGATCATACCCTAATAATGCCAGATGACCTGTATCACTACCAGGTATAACACCAGGGGCAATCGTATCCATGATTCCATTGACACCTTTTTCTGCGAATTCATCTAGATTCGGAGTTTTTGCTTTCTCTAAAGGAGTTTTTCTGTCGAGTTCTTTAACAGGTCTATCTCCAATACCATCCAATATCAACATCAAAATCTTATCAGCCATATTATCGTTCCTGCTATTATTATAGATACTGAAACTGCTACTAAATTTACGGTAGATTTTCCGATCAAACCTTTTCTTTCGAGAACTGCCCCGATTATACTATCTATCTGGCAGCTCATAAATCCAATAAATATACCAAATATGATCAGTGAAATATCGATAAACAAACCTTCTAGAATGTAAAAAACGATAAATGATATTGCAAAAGTATAGGCTGCCCCTATAAAAGCCCACATCTCTCCATATAAGGATATTCCCCCATTGGTCCCCGGTTTTACTCTTTTCAAGGTGGTTATCAAATATGTCTTATCTGAAAGGATACCCATCTCAGAGGCTAACGTGTCTGAAGCTGCACAGGCTACTGAAGTAATAAATAAAAATGCTACGATCTTATATGGGAACATACTAAAACTAACTGGGTTTAATGAATTACCAGAGTTATGTATCAATGCTAGTAAAGTGGGTACTAAGCCATTTGCTAATACATTGATCACACCTCTCTCCCCTTTCTTTCCCTCTTGAAAACCGTGTTCTTTTTTATAATTGAATTTATATCTAGTTGCTAAAAATGCACTAGCCAAGAATATTAAGAGTAAAAGTATCCATTCTATACCTCCAAAGAGTCCTATGATGATCCCCATCGCAAATGCTGTAGCTGATCCTCCTGCATCTAACATACCTTTATGGTAAGTAACGGATGCTAGTACGACACAAATAAAGATAATCGTCAGTAATTCTAGAATCATCTGAAACTTTCAAAAGTAGGAGAGAATATAAATTTTATGCCATATATTGATATCCATGAAAGATGCGGAAAGGGCTTCAAAAACCTTCGACGAGATAGCTCAACATTTTGATAAAACAAGGAATAGACCATGGAGAGAAGTGGTCCGATTCTTGAAAGAGATCGAAGGGAGAGTTATAGACTTGGGATGTGGAAATGGTCGCCATACTTTAGCCGCTAAAGATTTAGGACTGGACTTTGTTTGTGTCGATGCATCTATTAAACTTCTAAAAATAGCTAGGAACAAAACTGAAAATAAAGGTTTTTATGTAAGATCTGGTTTGAAAAAGCTCCCTTTTAGAGACGGGTCATTCGATAATTCGATATACATAGCCGCCATCCATCATTTGAGTAATGGAAGAGTAAAAAGTTTAGAGGAGTCAAAAAGAATTCTGAAAGACGGCGGTAAGATATTGATATCATCTTGGGCTAGAGAACAAGAAAGATGGGACTTAGAAGAGGATGAAAGTGATATCATAGTTCCCTGGAATAAACCCGATGGTACGGTCATTGATAGGTTTTATCATTTGTATAGATTATGTGAACTAGCAGATGATGTTGAAGAAAGTGGTCTAAAAGTTTTAAAGAAGTTTAGATCTAAAGGTAATAATTACGTGATAGCACAGAAATCTTGATTTTAAACAGATTTTAGTGGATAAAAAACTTATATACCATGAAAGATTAGATGGATTGCCAGGTCTAACCGGGACGTTCGGCGTGTCCTTATACACCGAAAACGTCGATACGCGGGGGTGACCGCCGAGGGCGGCGTAATCACCCCGCCGGTGAACCAGGTTCTGACGATGAGATCTCGTCCTACGGGATCAGAGGTGATATGGAGGTCAACCGGAGGGTTGGTCCTCTATATCTTTACTATGGATAGTGGGCCAGGCCCGGAAGGGAGCAGTCCTACCATGGACTACTGATGCTCGGAGGATAGCGGGGTCGAGAAAGAACCTGGGTATCTCACCGTCGTGGTGAGCGCCCACCTCGGTGACCTGGCACTTAATTTTCATTTATATTTTGAACATAAGTATATGGCAGAAAGTGTAATAGCTGCACCGACTAGCGTTAAAAATGGTGGTACTTCATTCAATATAAAAAAAGCGAGTATAGATGCACCAACCGGTTCACCCAATAGACTAACGGAAACTATCCTTGCTTTAATATATTTCAAAGCCCAGTTATATAAGGTGTGTCCTAAAGTATGGGGGATTATAGCCATCAAGATAAATAAGATATATTCCCTTCTTGGATATATTCTAAATGTCGTAGAAAACCCGATTGAAAAAAGGCCGAGAAATATAGTTGTAAATAAATATACTAAAAATGCGTATGGGATCACAGACATTTCTCTTCTTATCTCTCTACCTCTTATGATATATCCTGCGACACCGAGCATACCGATTATAGCAAGTATATCTCCAAATAGAGCAGCTTCACTAATACGGTAATTAGATGATGTCATAATTATAATACCTACAAGAGCTAAAATTATTGCTAGATAGGCTTTTTTACTTGTTTTCTCACCTAAATACCAGTGTGAAATCCATGCTACTACCAAGGGATGGGCTGTGACTAATACTACTGATGAAGCTACTGATGTGTAACTAAGAGAGGATACCCAAGCAGCAAAATGAATCGATAATAATAATCCAGTACTCAACAATGCCAGCCATCTTTTCTTGGATATATTTTTGATTTCGGGGGCATATTTGGGTATGAATAAAGAGAGTATCAGTGTAGAAAACAATAACCTATGGAATGCAATAGATATAGGATGTGCATTAGATAACCTAATAAAGATCGAACCAAAAGAAACCGCGATAATGCAGATAGGTAAAATTGCTATAGCATCATCTTCAAATTTTTTTATAAACATTTTTGCCTACATCCTTAAACAATTAAATTAAATTTTCCTTGAATTATTTTCCCTTTTCACAAAATATATTTATAATTTAAACAACCATATCGGTATAGGGAAAACCATATTAGAGGCTGTTTAAATGACAAAAGATATATCAGATAACAGTGACAGGGTTAAAATCAAAGAATTGCATGATGTTGCCGGCAAAATGAAAAAAGCCAATTCAGAAGATGAAATTTATGATATCCTTATGGATGCATCTAGAAAAATATTAGATTTTTATGCATGTAGTATAGATATACTTAAAGGTGATAATTTCGAAGTAAAGGCAATGAGAGGGGGGGTACAAGAAGAAGGAACAAGATATCCAGTAGAGGGTATAGCCGGAAAGACTGTTAAAAATTTCCGATCGTATTTGATCTCAGATATGGATCAAGAAGATGACGCAGTTCCTAAAAGGGAATCATACCGTTCTGCGATAAGTATACCTATCAGAGATATAGGAGTTTTTCAAGCGCTATCTGAAGAAATTAACCATTTCGATGAAAGAGACTTGGAACTTTCGGAGATATTAATGAACCACGCTGCAGAAGCGATTAAAAGATTAAGATCTGAAGAGAAACTGAAAGAAAAAAACAAGATTGTAAAAGAGCTACATGGTACTGCAATTAAGATGGGTGAAATTACAGATGAAGAAGAGATATATGAATATACCATAAATGCTGCAAAAAATGTACTTGAGTTCTATGTGTGTAGTATCTTTATGGAAGAAAATGGAAATGGGTTAGTAGTTAAGGCAACATTAAGCGATGATTATGAGAAAGGTGATATTTTACCTTTGGGTGATTCTATATATACTAAAACTTTCATGGAAAATAAATCATATATGGTTAATAATTTAGATGATTTTAAAGGTGCAAAGCCCTCGAGTAAAGAATTTAAATCGGTCATAAGTGTTCCTATCGGTGATATAGGCGTCTTTCAAGCGATATCTGATAAAGTAAATAATTTCGATGAAGACGATCTTGAATTGGCAGAACTACTGGTCTCTCATCTTTCTGAAACTATAAAGAGATTAAGGAATAAAAAGGAGTTAAGAGCATCAGAAAAGAGATATAGAGGAATATTCAATAATACAGGTGCAGCTAAAATCATTTTAGATGATGACTTGAAAATCGAATTGGTCAACAATGAATTTGAGAAATTATCAGGATATATAAAGAATGAATTAGAGGGTCACGTAAAATTCCAGGATTTTTTGTTTGTAGAAGATCTAGATAAAATTAAACAGTTCATCGAAAAGTCTAAAAACGTATCTAAAAACATCTCAGAAAAATACGAATTTAGATTTATAGATAAGTTGGGAAACGTAAAAGAAACAATTTCAGCTATATCCAATATCCCTGGAACCGGTAAATACAATCTTTCTATTATGGATATCACCAATTTCAAAATAGCTATGGATGAACTGAAAAAATCTGAAAAGAAATATCAAACTATCTTTGAAAAAAGTGGAACGGCTATGGTTAAAATACGGAAAGATACTGTGATTGAGATGGTCAATAACAAATTCGTAGAGATGTTTGGCTATACTAAAAAAGAGGTTGAAGGAAAAAAGAGTTGGACCGAGTTTGTTGTTGAAGATTATTTACCAAAGATGGAGAGATATCATCGAAAACGGAGAAAAGATCCCAATTCTGTTCCTGCGAGCTATGAGTGTAAAGTTATAGATAAATCAGGAAAGATGAGAAGGGTTCTACTTAATGTTAGTATGATACCTGAAACAGATAAAAGTTTAGTTTCTATGATAGATATCTCGAATAAAGAAGCGTCTGTTAATTTTGTAACCACGTGGGATGAATTAGATATTGGATTGTTTATTTTGAATTCCGATGATAACGTAATAAAAGCTAATCGGAAGATCCTTGAAATATTTGATATCTCAGAAGAGGGTATAATCGGTAAGGATTACAAAAAAACCATACTATCTGATCTTGAAGACATTTTCAAAGATTTAAAGTCAGGAGAATCTAGATTTAGTATTGTAGAAAAAGGATTAAAAGATTCTAAAGGTGATAAATTTATAGCTGAGGTTAATCCATCACTAATTAAGAATAAAGATAACGATGAAAGTTATATACTATGTCAAATATCACATATCTGAAAAATCATTTAGGTGTGAACAGAGGGCATTAGAGATGAAGCAAGATATAAACGATTATATGAACAAAAAAATTAAAGAATTAGGGTTATTTGAAGGAACTGAAAGTAGTGAAGATATTTTGAAACATACATGTGAGTTGATCTTCGAACATTCCTATGATATGATTTCTCTCTTAGACAAAGAATCAGTCCCTATATTTGTCAATAAGGCACACGAAAGAATTCTAGGATACGATAAAGAAGCTCTTCTTGGTAAACCTGCCCTTGAATTGTTCCATCCAGAAGATATTGAAACTGCCAAAAGTGAATGGCTCAAAGCCCTCGAAAAAAAAGAAAAAAGAGAAAAGATCCAGGGAAGATTCAAATCCAAAGACGGAAATTATATTTGGCTTGAGACACATCTTAAAACTTTAACTAATGAAGATGGTGATGTGTCACTTGTCTTATGCATTTCAAGGGATATATCTGATAAGGTTGAGGCTGAAAGAAAATTAAAAAGAAATAAAGAAAAAGTTGAAAGATTACATGATGTAGCTCATGAATTAGACATATGTAGAACTGAAGATGAAGTGTTTCATATATGTATGGATGCCGCTAAAAAGATATTGAATTTCGATTACATATCTACATTTAAAAAAGTCGAAGATGGATTCGAAGCCAAGGCAGTTTCCTATGAGATAAAGCCAAAATTAAAAGGAGAGATTTATAACAAAAATAATTATACTTGGCAAACATACATAACAGGGAAATCATACCTCGTTAATAACATCGATAAAAGAAACAGTCCAAAAGCTGGGCTTACAGAGTATAAATCTGGTTTGAGTATACCTATTGGAGAATACGGTGTTTTTCAAGCTCTTTCAAAGGAAAAGGATCGATACGATGAAGACGATCTCGAATTGGCTGAATTATTGGTATCTCATATGAATCAAACGCTTAAAAGATTAGAATACCGGTCAAAGTTAAAAGAATCCGAGGAAAGATATCGATCTATATTTGAAAATAACGGCTCTCCTACGATGATACTTGATGAAGATACTACCATTTCTATGGTTAACGAAGAAGTTGAAAAACTCACTGGATTTTCTAAAGATGAAATCGAAGGAAAGATGAGTTTTAAAGATTTTCTAGTTAAAAGCGAAGTTGAAAAGGTGACCAGATATCATCATGTAAGAAGACATGAAAAGGATAGTGTTCCATCATTTTATGAATCAAAGATAGTCACAAAATTTGGAGATACTAGGGATTTATTGATCACTGTTGAAATGATGCCAAATTCAAGCAAAAGTATAGTCTCTGCTTTAGATATAACCAATTATAAAAAGAATCTTAGAGCATTGAGCGAAAGTGAGGAGGCTTTTAGAGTTGTATTCGATAAATCCCTTGTAGGGATGATGAAATTAGACACAGAGTTGGATATAATCGGTGTTAATGAAAAGTGTTGTCAATTGTTAGGATTACCTGAGGAGGAATTATTAAAACAAAACTTTACCGATCTTGTAAATAAAGAAAGTGTAGTCAACATTTTAAAAGAAGTAAAAAATGGTAAATCCAAAAATTTTGAACTAGATTTAGAAAATTATGATGGTGGAGCGAAATTAAATATAACGGCTGACCCGATTACCAGCGTTGAACAAGAAACTAAATATATATTATTACAGTTGATGTAAACGGTAAGATGAGGGAAATATGATGGAAAATATAAAGATTGAAGGTGATGTTCGAGATAAAGATGTCAAAATCTTGATAATCGATGATAACCCCGATGATAGAGTATTGGCTATCAGAGAATTAAAAAAGGAATTTAATGAACTTTCTGTCAAAGAAGTAATAAATAATTCTGAGTTTGAAAAGGCCTTAGACAAAGGAAAATTCGACTTAGTAATCACTGATTATAGATTAAGATGGACTGATGGTTTAGAGATTTTAAAAAAGATCAAATCAAAATACCCAAATATCCCTGTCGTCATGTTCACAGGCACTGGTACAGAGGAAGTTGCCGTACAGGCGATGAAGATTGGATTGGAGGATTATGTTGTAAAATCTCCTAAACATTTCATTAGACTACCTGTTTCTGTAAAAAAGGCACTTGAACAAAGGGAAGAACAGAAAAGAGCTAGAAAAGCAGTCGAGAAAAGTGAGCTCAAGTACAAGGCAATATTCGAAAACACTGGTACCAATAATTTCATTTTTAGTGAAAATGGTATCATAGAAATAGTCAACAATCAATTCGAAAAGATAAGTGGGTATGCTAGGGATGAAATATCTGGAGAAATATCTTGGAGAAAATTTATTGTTGATGGTGATCATGAAAAATTTGAAGAATTTATCAGGTCTACTAAAGATGATGATAGTGAATCGCCTGAATATTTCAGTACATGTTTTATAAATCGATATAATGATAAAAGAAATGTATTGACCTCTCTAAATACCATCCCTAAAACAGACAAGATGGTATGTTCCATGCTTGATATTACAAAATATAAAGAAACTATGAACGCTCTAACAGCTAGTGAAGAGATGTTCAGAGTAGCCTTCGAAAATTCACCGATAGGTATTATGTTGTTATCATTAGATCATGAAATATTAGAGGTTAACCGATCTTTATGTGAAATGTTAGGGCTTTCAGAGGGCAAATTGATCGGTTCACAATGCAATGATATCATCAATACAGAGGACTTTAATAAATTGAATGCGCAGCTAAATTCATTAAAGAAAAAAGAAAATAAAAAAATCGAGAAGGATATCCGTTTTGATATTGAAGGAAAAGATGATCTAGATTTTAAAATTACTTCTTCTATAATTGAAAATCCAAAAGGTCAACCTATTTACTATTTAATTCATGTAAAAGATTAATAATAAACTGTTCAAATCAATGAGTATTTTCACACACAGGAAAATATTTATAAATTAAGTTTATCTACTCCTTCACTGATCCGTCCAAATGTTTTGGACAGTTAAAATGCGGGTTTGGTGTAGTTTGGTATCACCTAGCCTTGCCAAGGCTATAACCGGGGTTCAAATCCCCGAACCCGCACTTTTCTTTTTAACTAAAATAAAAGAAAAAATAGGTTTAGTAAACAATATTCCATATGATCTCTTGATCTGCCTCGTTGTAAATCCAGTATGCCTTACCAGGTTCGAAGTTAAAGTTGCTAGTGCTAGATTCATATGCAATATTGTATTCTTGTTGTGCGTCAAAATAACCCAATTTTGATACTTCAACAGGTAGATCATTATTTCCAGTAATAGTACTTGGATAGCCGACCATATTCCAACCAGGTTCCAATACGATATCTGTGCTTATAGGAACAGTACCTTCTATGGTTAATGTATCGTTTTGAGTCATTCTTATCCATAGGCCCATAGTGTGATCCCAATGGATCTCATCATTGAAATGTTCTGCTCTATCTGGCATGTAAGACAACCATTCGTCCTCTTCTCTGTCATAATACATAACCTTATCAAAATTATCAGTTATACCGTTTTCAGCATTTAATATACCATGTAGGGATCTCTCTAACGGTATCAAATTGAAGGAAACGAAATTCCAATTATCTGATCCCTCATTGAGAGACAATGTCACATTATATATATCAAACTCTGCGCCAGGTTCTTGTTTCGCGTAAGTGTTACCGTCATCCTGATTATTAATATCTACAGCTCGAACCATATACCACCAATAAACATCGTCTGCCATACCTTTGTCTTCATCTACATATTGATATTCAGGAGAACCATCTGCGATGATGGTATCGATTACTGCATTATCATCCCATGGTCCATCTCTAAATTGAGACCGATATATATTGTAATGAGTAACACTTTCATTACCACCGCCATCATCAGTACTAGAATTCCATCTCAAGATATTGTGATCGGAATTATCTATGTTGTCTTCAATATTTTCAACATATATTTCTAAATTGTCTATTCGCCAACCTTCGTTATAATCTCCGTCCCAATCTTCTGTACCAGCACTCCAATTTAGATGTATAGTTTCACCGATATATTCGTCCAAATTAAACGTAGCTTTTTCCCAATCGTATTCATAACCCCAACCTGGTTCCCCGCCTAGTGGATTGTCATAACCATCAACTATAGTTCCATCATATCCATCCTCGGGATGTATAATTTCCCATGGCCCGTCTTGACCATCAGTAGATATCCTGAGATTTCCACCATCATGTAGATAAGAGAAGGCACGCCAGTGATGGAATGTTAAATTGGCACTAGTGCCATTATTTATATAAATCTCTGGAGATATCAACCAACTTAACCAACCTTGGTCGTTTCCTTTAATGTAGTGACCATCTCCAAAATCCCATGAGCTATTACCGATATAAGCACCATTTTGACGTATATCCCAGTCACTAGCACCCTGCCATTCTTCGTTAATATACCCTTTGTCACCATATAAAACATCATCGTAGAATATACTTCCATCTTGATGGTGTTCAACTTCTAGACTTAGAGGGAATTCAGGGGGACTGCCGATAATTTTGAACAAACCACTTGTATAGTCAAAATCTCCTTTTTCAGTAGATAAAGTTATCCTTATCATCGCCTCATTAGTGCGAATTTCTGGTACTGCCCAAGAATAAACTCCTCTATCCCTAACATCTTCCGCAATAACAGTCCAGTTGTTACCTCCATCTGTACTGTATTCTAATTTAATTAATCCATCTTCTAGTGGATTTTCAGATTCCCAAGTTATTTCTTCTTCAGTTCCAATATAAACATCATCATTTTCAGTTGGTGAAACTAAAGAGATGGATACTGAGGCAGTAATTTTATCCCAGTACTCTTCAGAAAAGGGATAACCATCTTCTATCGTCCATCTTTCGAACTCCATAACCATGTTAGGTTCATCGATTTCTACTATTCTAAATGGACCCTGTGAGATGAACATGTGATTGTGGGTGTCGAAGAAGTCTATCGTTCTTTGAACCTCTGTTGCAACATCCACGTCACCTAAGGCTTCAGGCATGTTGTCGAAGTATGCAGGTGTCCAATCTTCCGCTATCATGTTCTCCATCACAGCTTTGAATGTTTCACACTGTGTGCTGTTGATGAAAT
>CAYNQI010000023.1:0-16441 GCA_964399335.1 uncultured Thermoplasmata archaeon
GAAAATTCCCTCGTCCCACTGGGCCACTAATCATAGATTAGTGGTAAGTTAGAATGCGTCAGCATTCTGATGGGTCTATAAAAAATAACTGATTTTATATAGGCAGTTAGAAAGCGCAAGCTTTCTGATGGGTCCACTATAAAATCTCTGATTTTTAGTGGTAAGTTAGAATGCGTCAGCATTCTGATGGGTCTATAAAAAATAACTGATTTTATATAGGCAGTTAGAAAGCGCAAGCTTTCTGATGGGTCCACTATAAAATCTCTGATTTTTAGTGGTAAGTTAGAATGCGTCAGCATTCTGATGGGTCCATTTATTTACAATGAATGGCAAGTTAGGATGTGTCAGCATTCAAACATGTTTTTTTCGGTATACTGCAATCGAGATTATCATAGAAACCAATATAATTACCGGAGTAAATCCTGGAGTACTTGCTTCCACTTCAAAATTGGCTGTCAGTCCCTTATTCTCCTCGATAGTGATCGTGATCTCCTGCTCACCTTCGTCAATATTTTCGGATAAATCACCAGACCAGTGACTAAATTCCCATGCATGATCAGGTATAGCTTCTATTTGGATCTCGGTCCCATTTGGTATAAATTCCAACCTAGAATCCATAACTTCATCCCCCTCGATCTCTACAGTTCCTTTACCTTCAAAATAAAATCTTAAAAAAACCATCTCTAATTCTGTCCATATAAGATACGGATATCCATCGTTTATTTCTTTATCCTCGTCTATATCCCAAATATCTCGGTTCCCTCGACTATCATTCGGATTCTCAACAAAATCCCATGCATCACCTAAACCTTGAATCGACTCGTCCGAAAAGGTAACGACATCCTTCATCTCTTCAGTTGTTTTTCCGGTCCCACCATCACTTTCTTCTCTCCCTGTCCTCTGCATATCCCAGAATGAATCCAGTACGATGCCATCCTTTTCAGTTATTCCGACTAAACCTCCCACTATATCATCTCCCATCAAATATCCTGTCCCATAACAATTTTTTATGGTGCCCGTGTTCCATGCAGCAAAAGAACCACTTCTAGAAGTTCCTTCCACTACTCCTCTTGCAAAGGAATTGATGACAGTACCCCGATTGTGTGCTATAAGACCTCCTGAATTACGAAAAGTACATTTTATATGCCCAGTAGAAAAAGAATTTTCGATTATATTATGATTGACTCCAACCAAACCCCCAACATTTTGAGAACCTTCAACAGTTCCTGTGGTATAGGAGTGAGAAATAACTCCAACATTCCAACCTGCGAGACCTCCTACTTGAAACCCACCTTTAACGGATGCCGTCGAGTATGATTCCAATATTTCACCTTCTCTAGAGTCGGCTTGCCCTACTAGACCACCTACAAAAGTATCACCGATCACTTCGCCGGTAGTGTAAGTGTTGTAAAGATCACCATAGTTCCTTCCTACTATTGGCCCCGTATAATATCGGCCTCCATTGATACTCACATCTACAAGTCCTAAATTCCTTACGGTTCCGAATTTGCCCATTGTTGCAAATAAACCTACGCCCCCGTCATAATATCCAGTATTTGGACGGTTTATGTGAAGACCTCTGATTTCATGACCTCCACCGTCAAGAACTCCATCAAATCTATCATAAAAATCACCTATCGGTTCAAATCCTTTACCCCCATTCCAATCTTGGGTTTCGTTAGCATAGATATCATTAGTTAACAAATAATATGCATCTGAATCCTCTCTAATGTTGTGCAAATCATCTATATTTTCTATGAGATAAGGGTCATCTTCGGTACCGATACCACTTTTAAAAGGCACTTCTTCTTTTTCGATCTGGTCTCTTTCTTCTAAAGAATTTACAGATATACTTGACATAGTCGTAAATAATAACATCACTATTACAATGACCATACATTTTTTAGTACTCATATCTCTTTAATCGCCCCCTTAATTAAAGCAATGATTTTTCATAGATAAAGATATGAATACATCATATTTAAGAATTTTAGGTTTATTGAGTTGGTACTAACATATAATGGAATTTTGATTTAGAATGTTTTTTAGAAAATAATAAATATCGTTTATCACCTTATATATGGGTAGGGATAGATATGCCAAAATATGTGATATTATCAAAACTAACAGATGAGGGTAGAAAAACTATTAAAAACAATCCGAAAAGGATAAAGGAAGTGAACGAAGAAATGGAAAAGATGGGAGTCAAAGTCGAAAAGCAGTATGCACTTCTTGGGGACTATGATTTCGTAACGATCTTTGATGCTCCTGATAAAAAAGTGATGACCAAAGTAGCAGTTGAGATGGGGTCTAGAGGTACTATCGATACTGTTACAATGGCTGCTATGTCAGTAGATGAATTTATAGAAGCCATGAAGTGAACCTTCTTTCACTTTCCGTTTTATTTATTTTAGAATTTGTTTTTTCAAATAGTGTAAGTTTCCGAATAACAAAAATTTTAAATACCTTCTAACATAGGGATGCATATTAAAAACAATTGATGGTTTTTCAAATGTCTATTGAAAAAGGATGTCGTGCCGCGGTTGAGACATGTATGGGTGTTAGGAAAGATGAAAAAGTAGTCATCGTTTCAGATGACAGAACAAAGAACATAGGTATGGGACTCAGGGATATAGCTCTGGAAATAACACCGCAGGTAAGATACTTCAACCTCAATATTTATGGTAAAAGACCTCTTAAAAAGCTTCCTAGAGGAGTACAAAAATCCGCACACGATGCTGACGTTACCTTCTGGACACCTCATTCATTAGACGGGGAATTAGAAACCCTCAGGATGCCTTTTCTAAAAGCTGCATTGAACATGGGACGTCATGCACATATGGTCAATATCAATGAAGAGATAATATGTAACAGCATGGCCGCAGACTATGAAAAAATATCAGAATTCACTGAAAAACTTTATGAAAAAATCAAGAAAACAGATAAGGTTAGGGTTACCAATGAACTTGGTACAGATATAACTGCAACTTTTGAGAAATATAAATGGGTTCAATCTACGGGTATTTGCCATACAAAGGGTCAATGGGTTAACCTTCCATCAGGTGAGATGTTCAAGCCACCAACAACCATGGAAGGTAAGATCGTTATCGATGGCTCAGTGGGAGATTATCTTGGAGAAGAATACAGACATTCAGATTTAGTAGAAACTCCAGTAACTATGGAGATCACGACAAAAGAAAGACCTCAGGCCACATCTGTATCTTGTGAGAATAAAGATCTAGAAAGAGAGATTAAAGAATACATCAGCCGACACGAATGTTCAAAATATGTTGGAGAAGTTGGTTTTGGAACTAACATATTTTTAGATACTATCGTTGACAATATGCTTCAAGATGAAAAATATCCCGGAATACATGTGGCCTTTGGAGATCCTATCGCAGACGACACCTTTGCAGATTGGAGTTGCCCAGAACACATAGATATGATCCTAACCAATTGTAATATATGGTTCGACGATGAAAAGATCATGGAAGATGGCAGTTATCTAATAGGGTAATCGAACAAAAATACCTAAATCTTTTGATAATAACTTATTTCAATTTTTTATTTCGTCTTTATTATGACGAAAACTTTTATATCTCCACTATCATTACCCGTTAGATATAAGGAGTCTTAAAAATAAATATAAAGTGATATCATGGCTTCAAAGAAAAAATCCGATAAAAAGTCTAGTGATTGGTTTGACGAGCTGGATGCTGAATTGGAAGAGAAAACCGAAGAGACCTTCAGGAGTTTGGGGGAGAGAGATTCAAGAATGGCTGAATTGAACAGACAGTTCATCAAGGACTTCTGGCGAATATGGATAAGGTTCGAAAAGCTGAACGTTCATTTTAGCATGAAACCAGACTACAGCTCTTTCGCCCATTTCAAAGAATTCCCTGAAGAATGGGAATTCAGAGATGATTTCGATTTTTCTGGGATCAGAACCATAAAGCTGATGGATAAAACCCAAGATGAAGGTAGAACCGGGGATACCATAATGCTCGACTATTACACTGAAGATGACGACCTCTTTTTAGGAATGTTTTTTGAATTCTGTGAAGGGGAAACATATTACAAATACAGTGGATGGAAACGTATATTTGCTAGATATGGGATCGCAAATTACAAATTCCCCATAGATGACAAAAAAGTCGAAAAGATCCATGAAAAACTAAAAGATATTATAAAAACATGGTATGAATCTCATCTCAAGCGGGATCGAGATATAATTATCGACTATGTCAAAGACAATTTTGAGAAGATCGAGGAATACCCTGAATAACAAGGTCAAAAAACCACTTTCACTTTTTTCACTTATCCCTGCTAGAAATAGTTAAATAATCTTTCACTATAGGGTAGGGTAGTCCTAATCGGGACTGACAAAACGCAAAAAACGTGAGTAAAATGAACGAAAAAGATGAACTCGCGCCCCATATTGAAGATATAACCCGGGCGCTAAACGAAAAGGTAAGTAAAGAACAAATCGAAGAGGAACTTCACAACTATATAGATGTTTATGGAGTCCCTCTGGGAACCGCAAAAAGAGCAATAGTAAAAAAGCACGAGGGAGATCCTCAGAAGCTATTCAACAGCACTGAGAAGAAGATCGAAGGTATAACAGGTGACGAAAGATCACTAAATCTTAAAGCTAGGATCGTTTCTATCAATGATAAAGAAATAGAGGTAGAAAACGAAGCTAAGACTATACAATACGGAATTCTTGGTGATGAAACGGGGACCGTTCCATTCACTGCTTGGGAAAAATTACCAATAGATATAGAGAAAGGAGATACAGTAGGTTTACAGAACGCATATGCAAATACATGGAACGACGAACCTCAAGTTAACATAGGAACAAAAAGTACAGTTAAACATCTAGATGAAGATGATGTTCCTAAGTTTGAGAGTGAAGTCCAGCCATGTGAGCTTAAAGACATAAGAGAAGGTATGAGAAATCTCAGTATAACCGGAAGATTGTTATCAGTTGAGAAAAAAACGGTCAATACAAAAAATGGCGAGAAGGATCTATACTCGGGAGTAATAGCTGATGAAACAGGTAAAGCACAATTCAGTGCATGGCACGATTTTGGTTTGGATACTGATGACGTTATCCGAGTGGAAGGCGGATATGTCCGCTCTTGGAGAGGTGTCCCTCAATTGAGTTTCGACGATAAAGCTGATGTTGAATTTTTAGATGATGACGTGGTACCTAAAGCTGAGGATCTTAAAGAGATCAACATCCTTTCTATATCTGAGTTAGCAAAGCGTGGAGGAGCAGTTGATGCTGTTATCGATGCTGTCATGATCGATATCAAAAGCGGCAGTGGATTGATCTTCAGGTGCCCAGAGTGCAGTAGAGTCATCCAAAAGGGTGCTTGTAGGGTACATGGTAAAGTTGACGGTGAGCCGGATTTAAGAATTAAAGGCATATTAGATGATGGAACTGGAGCATTGACTGTCATAGCCAACAGAGAACTAACGGAAGAAGTACTAGGATATGACATGGAAAAGGCTATGGACATCGCTAGAGACAATATGAATCAAGATGTCATCAAGGATGAGATCGAAGAAAAGTTAATTGCCCAACCTATGAAGACTACAGGAAACGTCACCAGCGATGATTACGGTTTGATGTTGATAGCAAATGACCTAAGTACAAAAACCGTTGATGTCGAGGAAGAAGCTAGAAAACTACTTGACGAGGTGAGAGTGTGAGATATCTCACACCTTTTTCCTTTTATATGGAGGTAATAAAATGAGTATGATAAATAGAGAAGTTGCTTGGAGGATGTTCGCAGAAGAATTTAATAGATCTACTCTTGAAACTGGAGGGACGGAGGAAAGGTCTCCTAGCTATGTAGTTACGCCATTAGGAGCTAAAGTAAATAGAGTATATATAGTAGGAGTATTGACTGAAACAGAAAATATAGGCACCCCTGCTGAACCAATGTGGCGAGCTAGGGTTACTGATCCCACAGGTACCTATTTCGTTTCTGCGGGACAGTATCAACCCAGGGTTGCTACCGCATTAGCCAATTTGGAACCCCCTACTTTTGTTGCAGTCGTAGGTAAAGCCAATACATATAGACCTGATGAAGAAACCATACTTGTGAACCTAAGAGGAGAACTCATCAAAGAGGTCTCAGAGGAACAGAGAGACTACTGGATATTAGAATCAGCTAAAAGCTTGAAACGTAGATTGGAAGCAGTTTCTGAGGCTGCTAATATGGAAGAAGTATCAATTGACGAAATGATAGATATAGGGTATGACGGAGATTTAGCAGATGGGATCAAAAAAGCTATGGACCATTACGGATCTCCTTCTTTTGAGAAATACTGGAGAATGATTGAGGACTCTCTACGATACATACTTCCAGAGTATGAAGGTACGGTTGAAGAGTCCGAAGATAAAGGAGAAGGTGACGAAGAGATAGAAGACGAGATCCTGAGAGTCATCGAAGAACTTGAAGATATGGCAGAACACGAGAACGGTGTTGAATACGAAAAAGTGATGAATAAAGTCATGGATAGTGAAAATATTGGACAAGATAAGTTCGAAGAAGCGGTTAACAGTCTACGAAGCAGCGGGAAAGTTTACGAACCAGTTCTAGGGAATTTAAAAATAATAGCATAATTCATTCCCTACTGCCACCTTCCTGACGCCTGATAGCCTCCTTCAAATCTATTTCGCCCTCTACTACTTTTTTTGCTAGCTTTTTAGAGATGGTTATCTTTCCCTCACTTTTTATTCTACTACGTCTTTGGATCTCTCTTTTCTCCCCTTCAGTTGCTTTGATTTCATAATCACCTTCTATTGGTGTCCCAGATGTTATCGATATCTCTTTGGCAGAGGTAAGATCGGGGAGAAAACCTCCGTGAGTAGTATCCTCTTCGTTCACTATCTCTATTCTTGCACATAGACCAGTGAGTTTGTTAATAGTTCTATTCCTATTGGTTTTATCACCATGGCCTATTCTAATGATCATCTCATGGAACTCATATGCATCCATATATTTATCTACTATTTCTCTAACATCTTCAGGGGATTTTGCATAAACTGTCTCTAATGTTTTACCATCACCGATCAGAGCTATACCAGGTTTTTCTCCTGGATCTATACCTACAATCATCTGTTGAAATGATTCTTTACCTGATATCACAGATAAAGCTTGTCTTATCCCTTTTCTAACATCATCAGATACAGGGATGACCTTATCGAAATCTATGCCTTCAGCTTCTTTTTCGGTGGTTATAATCGCACCTATATTTTCTGGGATAGGGTCTGTTGGAGAAATACTTACAAATGGTATATCCCTTTGCTTCAACTCTTTAACTACATTGTAGTAGAACTCGAAATTATCCGTCGCTACAGCTATTATCTTCACAGTTTAACATAGACGTTAAACCAATATAGGTTTTTTTGAAAAAAATAAGAAAGAAGGAGTTTTATTGATCAAACTGATGGTGCGTCCTTTATGAAACCCTCTCTCATCATATTTTGGGTTTTATTTCTACTGGACATTATTATCTCTTCAGCCTTCTCTCTGAGTTCTTCCTCTGAAAGTTCGATTCTAGCTATACCCTGTTCAATAGCTTTTAAACCAACTCTAACGGCCTGTCTGATGTATACTTCTGTGTTGTCCATAGTAGGTACAAGATATTCTTCATCAATTCCTTGTTCCTCGGCAACCTCAGCAATGGCATAAGCTGCTTCAATGTGCATCTCATCAGTTATAGTCTTAGCTCTCACATCTAAAGTGCCTCTAAAGATTCCAGGGAATCCTATTGAATTGTTCACCTGATTTGGGAAATCCGATCTTCCGGTCCCAACTATTCTAACACCTGCGTCCTTTGCTTCCCACGGCCATATTTCAGGTATTGGATTAGCTTCCGCGAAAAGGATAGCGTCCTTATTCATCTCTTTTAACCATTCTTTCTTGATAGTATCTGGACCTGGTTTAGACGCTGCAACTACCACGTCTTTACCTGCTATAAGTTCGGGTAATCCCCCTTCCTGCTGCTCCTTATTGGTCTTCTGGGCAAATTTATATTTTTCAGGTGTTTTTTCTTTATCTAAATCCTCCCGGTAAGCGTGTAATAATCCTGTTGAATCAGCAAGGTATAAATTCTCTTCTTTAACACCAGCTTTTAATAGGGTTCTAGCTAAACAGAGATTTGCAGCACCTGCTCCAACCAAACCTATCTTTGCATTTTCCAGCTCTTTATCAACTACTTTTAGCCCATTTATGATGGCGGCTAGTGTTATTGCTGCAGTTCCCTGCTGATCATCGTGCCATACAGGTATATCTAGGTCTTCTCTTAATGTATCTAGGACCTCGAAGCATTTTGGTTTAGAAATGTCTTCTAGATTGATCCCTCCGAATGAAGGTGCTATCCATTTAACCGCTTGAATTATCTCTTCAGGCTCATGAGCATTCAAACATATTGGGAAAGCATCTACACCACCTAAATATTTGAATAATAGACCTTTACCTTCCATTACTGGCATACCTGCTTCGGGTCCAATATCTCCAAGTCCTAAAACTCGGCTACCATCGCTGACAACTGCTACATTATTCCACTTGTTCGTATGTTCGTAAACCATCTCTGGATTTTTGTGTATATCCTCACATGGTTTTGCAACACCTGGTGTGTACCATACACTGAAATCGTCGAAACTCTTTACCTGTACTTTAGGGGATACTTCGATCTTTCCTTTGTAAAATGGGTGCCATTTCATGGCTTTCTTTGCCGGTTCTTTTGCCTTTTTTAAAAGTTCTTCCTTGGTGACTTTTTTTTCTTCCATATTAATAACTCCCTAGTTATCAGGGGATAAAAAAAAGGCTATAAATAGATATGGGAAATGAAATGGTTTTTAGAATCCAAACAACATCAGTTGACTAAGTCCTAAGTATAAGGCGATCAACAATGCGGAGGATATAACTAAACCCTTCCTTACATGTTCATCCAGATGATCAGCAATCGAACCAAATACAAGCATGCCCATACCCGCTATAAGAACTCCGACTGAGGTGAGAAGTAAATATAGACCACGTATAATCTCATGGTGTTCTTCTAGACCGATCTCCATAGCATAAAATGAAAACAAAATATAACCAACCATCATTAAAACAATACCAATAACACCCATCCAAAGGAAACCCATTCCCGTAGGTTCTTTAGCGATCTTTATTCCCTGGGAGGGGGTATATGAATCTTTACTTCGGTTCTTAGCTCCATTTGGGCGGGAGACTGGTTTTTGCTGTTGAGACTGTGGATTTTGCTGTTGAGACTGCGCCTGGGCAACACCTTTTTGAGGTTGTTGAGAACTGGTAGATGCTTGTTTTTCACTTTGAGCCTCTCTTGCTTTTTGTATCTCCTCCTGTGAGGCCCATCTGAAAGTTCTACCACAGTTTACACATCTACCACTACCATCATCATAAAACTCCAAGCTTTCAGAATCACATCTTGAACAAATACCTCCTGTAGGTTTTTCTACCATTCGTTTCACCAGAATCGATATAGATAAAACACTAATTAAAATTTTCGACTTTTACCATTTCACATCGACATCGTCAGTCCGATAACCCTGTTTGATTCCAGACTCCTTGACATCTATTGACATACCTGCTTCATACATAAGCCATCCATTCCAAGCGATCATAACACCGTTGTCGATACAAAGTTCTCCATCGGGAACATACAATGATGCCCCTCGTTCTTCAGCCATAACCTTGCCCATCTCCTGAAGTCTCTTATTTCTAGTAACACCCCCACCTAATAGGACTTCCTCTTTTCTAGTATGAGCCAAAGCTCTTTCAGTAACTTCGATGAGCATTGCAAAAGTTGTTTCTTGTATTGAATAACAAAGGTCGTTAAGTTCAGCTCTAGAATTTAAGGCAGCTGTCATTATACCTGAAAATGAGAGGTCCATACCTTTAACACTGTATGGTAAATCTATGAGGTTATTACCCTTCTTAGCTTTCGTTTCTATAGTAGGTCCAGCGGGAAACGACATACCTTTTTCTCTCCCGAATTTATCAAGCATATTACCCAGACCTATATCGAGTGTTTCACCGAATACACGGTATCTACCTCTAGAGAAAGCGATAACCTGGGTATTTCCACCTGAGGCATATAAAAGTACAGGATCGACTGCTTCGGTCCTGACTTTCCCTATTTCTAAATGAGCTATACAATGATTTACACCTACAAGAGGAACATTCAGCCTAAGTGAAAGGCTTCTAGCTGCTGTAGCTGCGGTCCTCAAACACGGACCCAGTCCTGGACCCTGAGAAAAAGCTACTACATCGATATCCTCTTTAGTGATGTTTGCTTCTTTGAGTGCAGTCGATATAAGAGAACTTACCGTATCTGCATGATGATTTGCAGCTTCTCTAGGATGAATACCCTCATCTGGGACATATGATGAGGCTACATTCGCCAATATATCTCCTTCATCCGTCACTATACCGATTCCAACTGTATGAGCAGTCCCCTCGATACCTAATGTGATCATATATAGAAAAAAAGAAAGGTGTTAAAAGTGTTTATTTTCCAATTCTGAAAACTTTTGTCCCACAGTCAGGACATTCGCCCTTGGTTGCTGGACGGCCATTCTTTAATTCAGTTTTCTTTGGATCTTTGATCTCTACCTTTTCCCTACATTTTACACAATATGCTTCTGTCATGGTTATCACTTAGGCACCAAATATGACTAGGTATATTAAAGAATTTCCTAAGAGAACTAAGAAGAAAAAGGGTCAGGTCACCGTAGTAAGCCCCTTTCTGTTTAAAGACGACATTCAACTATGCGTCCTACCCGCCGGTCCTAGAAGAGTCATCCCAGCTAGTTTGGACTTGCTCCAGAGGGATTGTGGCCGTTTCATCGTTCCCGCTGAGTCAACGCTCTATGGGTTAACTCGTCTACTTTTCAGCAGATTTCGCGCAAATCACAGCTCGTCAGCGGACGTGTCGTTTCTGCGCCCTTATCGGGGATCACTCCCCGATTTGACCTGGACTCTCGCCCCATCATCTTGCGATGATCCTCCTTTCCTAAGGAGAGGGGACTTTCCTCAGTGTCTAACACCGTCAGTCGTCCACGGTCTCCTGACCCACCTGTTAGTTCGATTAGATAATATAAAAGTGTTGCGCTTTCCTAAATATAAACACTATAGGTAAAAATTTATATTATCTGTGAAAATTACATTTTCGATGCACGAGGAGATTCAAGACATAAGACTTACAGACCAGAATATCCAAGACATCATCTGTTGTCCTGGTGGTAAAGAGCTCGAAGGTAAATCACTTAAAGGCGATATCAAGAAAACTCTATCGTGGCGGATGGATATGATAGAAGAAGGGATGACTGGGTTTGTTTCTTATAAGGTCGATGAGCCCCTTGGATTTATAGAATATATCCCGGCTGAGAGTGCACCCTTCCCTGTACATGCTCCAGATGATATTTTTTTGATGTGTTATCACTGGGTAGGAGATGGCGAACATCTAGAGGAAGAAAGACGACTTATCAGCCTCGTCATCGAGGATGTTATGGATAGATATTCGGGCATATCTGCATTTGCCTGGAACCACTCTACACATTTTCCTGGATCGCTTTTAAAAACTTTCGGGTTCGAAGTTATTGAAGAACTAAAAAATGGTTCGCTGATGTGGTTACCTTTTGAAGAGGACTCTAAAAAGCCTGAATTGTTAGGTGAAAATTACGAACCAAAAGATCTCTCTCAGGAAGGGAAGCTTGTCATCGAACAGGGATACAGTCACCGGTGTCCATACAGTATACATCACCAAAATAGGATAAACGAACTAGTTAAAGATATCGACGATGAGCGTATAATTTATGAATCACACGCTATCGATTCCCATGAAGATTCCTTGAAATACACCATCGAACCATTGAGTTGGGAATGGTTGTATATGAACGCCGGAGAAGTGGATCATTTCTTTATGTCCACTGAAGAACTGAGAAAAGAAATCCTTAACTTTCTTAAAGAATTAGATTGATTTCAATCTGATATGGGCTCATCTTCACTTATTATACACCATCTACCATTGTAATTATCATATTCTAAAGTCCCTTTTACAACGATGACACTCCCTCTGGTTACAGAATAAGACTCAGTAAAATCCCAATCGTTGATCTTGATCATCAAAACACAATCCCTTCCATTGATTGGTTCCAACTCAACAATTGAATCTCCACCTATAGTTTCTATACTGTAAACTTCTCCTCTTATCTTATGATCCATACCTCTGTGCCATTGAGGGTTATCGAGTAGTTCAGATACCAGAGTAAAGCTAGAATAAGCAGTAGAGGTTATACGAAAATCACCGACTCTCGAGACTATTAGGTTGATATCTTCCTCATAAATATCTACCCTACCTCTAACAACCGCCTCTGCACCGGCTCTCACCTCATCAATTTCTTCAATATATGACATCACACTATTATCTACAAAAGTCGTTATTGTAGAGTTCCCTCGATCTTCTTTTAATTCTATCAAATATCTATCCTCCAAGGTTACGATATTTGAGATGGATCCACTTGTTTCTACATGGGAACCCAACATACTTTCATCGATCTCAGTTATTTCTACACTTTCAGCATCTTGGTTAGCAGAGTAAAGATACAAAGAAGCAGTCCCTACCAATGAGATTATAACTGAGATCGTGAGTAGTTTTTTCTCATCTATCACTATATCAACTCTTTATGATGGTTTCCAACTTAGTTTCAAGTACCTCAGCAGGGATATCTGATACAGTTATTTTTGTAGTACGACCGGATCCTATAGAAACGGTTTTAGAGTCTAAAAGACCTTCTTTAGTCAATGATTTGATATACTTCCAAAATTGTGTGTGACCTAAAGGATTTAAACCGTATTCTTCAGCTGTGATCTTGTATTGCTCCTCAAGATCTCCAGTAGTGGTGTATGCTGTATTTTTTAACTGCCTCGTAGCTGCTAAAAGGATAACTCTTTCTTGTTCATTCAGTGATCTTATTCTATTTTCAGTAAAATGTGGGTCTACTTCTGCTTTAGCATGCCTGATCTCCTCGGCATCGATTTCATCTTCACCATTTTCTTCGGTAAGAAGAGCCGATTTCTCCATCAGTTCTATACCTAACCTAGCATCTCCTCTCTTCGAAGCTATATCAGATAATAGTTTCAATTCTTCATCTCCGATAGAACCTGGATAAAGTGCTAGCCTTCTACGCTGCTCTAAGATATCATACAATTCTTCAGCATTATATTTTGGGAACTTGATCCGATTACCTCTCTTGAAAGAACTCAATGCTCCCTCCTCCAAAAACTCCAGAGCATTTTTTTGAGATATTAGTATCAAAGAAATACTTCCCCTGGGGGATAGGTTTTCATCGTCAAATCTAGAGAATAAATATATCAGTTCGGAGCCCTCCTTTTTTATTAGAACATCTACTTCATCTAGTATGATCATTAAACGGATACTCTTTTTTTGGATGTGTTTTTTTAGTATCTCCATCATCTCCCCGACTGAGAAACCCCTATCGGGAAAGCCCTTATCGAAATGGGATATTATTTTCCACATGACCTGACCGTTGTTACTGCTTCTTCTGCAGTTAACAAAGATATAATCTACCTTTTTACCTTCCTCCTGTGCATAACCTTTAAAATCCATACAAAATCTCTTTGCAGTGGCTGTTTTACCTGTCCCTACGCTGCCTTGCAAAAAAGCGTTCTGAGAAATATCTGAATCAACAACGCCCTTAAAAAGGGTGAATAATCTTTGGATCTGTTTATCTCTATTAGGAAGCTCCTTCGGAACGTAATCAAAAGAAAGTTTCTTGTGGTCTTTGATAACCTTGGCACTTGTTCTTTTGAAAGCCATCATTATCTTTATCCCATTAATATATTATAATTCGGCACCGCAGCTTCGACAAATATCCGCATCTGCATCGTTAACTTCCTCACAGATAGGGCATTTTACTTCTTCTTCAGAATCCTCTCCAGGTTCGATTAAATCATCATTATCCTCTTCCTCAAATCCCTCATCTGTGAACATATCTTCTTCGTTCTTGATCTCACTGCTAGATTTGGGCAGTACTGAATCTGTGATCGTAACTCTACTTCCAGCCTTCAATTTACCTGCATATTCAACACTCCCCTCGACCTTTACACCATCCTGCAATCTAACATCGCCCATAGCTGAGATGTCATATAGGTGCGAGTTTTTTGCAATTTCTACATCACCGTCACTTTCAATATCTCCTGCAGAGCCACCTTCAGATATGTAGATATTTTTACCGGAGACCATACCTCTAATCTTTGAAGACTTACCTATACTGATATCTCCATGTTTAGAACTTATATCCCCCTCGATAGTTGTATTATCGCCTACTTCGATCCCATCCTCTGTTTCAATAGATCCATTTATATTAACTGAATCTTCGATCTTCAAATTACTTTTTGATTTGATATCTCCATTTACAACGGTTTTGGAATGGAGTACCAATTCATCCTCGGACTTTATAGCCGGTTCATCCAAACCTCTTGTTTGATCTAACTCATCCATCAACCTCTGATTTTCTTCATCGAGTTGTTCCATTTCTTTTCTGAGCATTTCGTTTTCTTCTTCTATCTCAGCTAGTAACGTTTTTTCTTCATCAGTTAGATGAGAGAGTTCTTCAGTTTCGCCCAATTTATACAGTAGTTCCTGTATCCTTTTCTCTTTTTCTTCTATAGTTTCCTTTTTTCTATGAAGGATCTTTCTTTTCTCTTTCTCTAAGGATTTTACTTCTGTTCTTAACCTCTTGAGTTCAGTCTTTAATTTTTGAACTCTTCTCTTATACTTCTCCATATTCTTTCGAACCTGTTTTTTACTGACCATCTTAAATCCTCTTTCATTCAAAAACAAACTTAGTTTATTTATCGTTTACTATTGTCAAATCCCATCCCATATCTTGGATGTTTTTAGATATGCCCTCTAATCTTTCTACCTCCAAAAGCGCAAAACAATCACCTTTTTTAGAGATCCGCACCAAATTTTTAGCGATGATCTTTTCACGATACTCTTCGAGTTCTTGATATCCCTTTAATTTATTGATGGTTTTATCCCATTCGATGGCAAAATCTCTAGGAGTTTGACAATCAAATCTCTTATTTTTCATTCTTTTCTCCCTCAGCGATTGCATTATCCATTGTGTTCCAGAGACATGTTCACAATAGGCCATAGTATAGTGTTCCTCATCCATATCAACAGCCATCATCTTAATGTCATTTTCAATACAATATTCTACAAAAGCCACATAAGATGGTGGTGGTAGACTTACCTCTCCAAATTCACTCAAATTTTCTGCATACATTCTCTCAGGAGCATTTGGTTCAACAGATACATCTTTGTCCCCTTCAACTAATGTCATAAGCCCTTTCAGTTCACCTTTAGATACGGCAATGCATCCAACCTCAAAATCATAAAGTTTAACGTGTTCAAGGATCTTTTCAACATCTGAGACCAAACCCTTTACCACACCCATAAGATAAACTTTAGTACCATCTTTTTCAAATTTATGCAAATCAATTATCCCCCTTCCTTTCTTTAAGAAGTTCTGTTATATCTTGTTTAGAGCTGATGGTACCTAATTCATCTATATCGATTAGAGGTATACCTTCTATATTGACTCTAGTCACCCTTTTCTTAAGAAATATAACAGAGTTCCTTTCTGTTATATGTGCGATATCTGAAACTATTTTAGCTTTCTGTTTGATCTCTGGACTTTCCTCGGACCCTACTCCAGTCAAAAGTACATCTTTTTCATCTTCAGTGATAGCTTCAAAAGGACACTTCCATGTGGGAACTATACGGTAACCTATAGATGTAAGGTATTCGAAGATATCCTTATCGAACCTGTTTAAACCTTCTAGTAAATCTATGGAATATTCACATTCCTCAGACCTATCTAAAGGATTTAAGGGGAGGATCAAGTCTTCACCTAAAAATTCTTGAAGTTTTAAGGCAACATCTAGATCGGCTCCCATACCTTTCTCATATTTTTGAATAGCTTTTCTAGATACCCCTGCAATATCCGCTAACCTACTTAACGAGATCTTTCTTTCCTTTCTAGCTTCTTTAATTAGATCTGAATCTATTTTCACATAAAATCCACCTGGTGCTGAGAAAACATAAGGTGGAACTCCTTCTATAAACATATCATAAAGTGTATCTAAAGAGAGTAAGGGAACTCCCTGTCGAGAATAGATAACGCCCCTTTCTAAAGACCTATCACCACCTTTCTCCGCAATGAATATCGGTGACCCATCTAGAACATCGCTCAATATTTTGATCTCCTTTGCATTCCGTATCCTAGAACTGTCTGCATTGACAGATACACCAATTATAAGGAGTTCATCATCTTTCCGGGCGATTATATCGAAACTGATATTTCTAT
>CAYNQI010000024.1:0-16003 GCA_964399335.1 uncultured Thermoplasmata archaeon
TTTTAACTGTCATGAATTATTACCCCATGAGTTCTGCCATTATGGCCTTTTGAGCGTGAAGTCTATTTTCTGCTTGGTCGAACACAACTGAATGCTCACCATCGATGACTTCATCAGTTATCTCGACTCCACGATGAGCCGGTAAACAGTGCATAACGATCACGTTATCCTTGGCCTTGTTCACCATAGATTGATTGACCTGATATTCTTTAAAGGCTTTCAAACGTTTTTCTTTTTCTTCTTCATCACCCATGGATACCCAAACATCAGTATATATCACATCTGCATTTTCAACTGATGAAATTGGATCCTTAGATACTTCAATTTTAGCGCCGTTTTCTTCGCCTATCTCTTTTGCTTTTTCAACAAATTTTTCCATAGGCTCGTAACCTTCAGGGGTACAAGCGATCATATTCATTCCAACGATGGCAGAACCGAGCATCAATGAATGACAAACGTTATTGCCATCGCCGACATAAACTAGTTTTCTATCGAAATCATCTTTATGTTCCCTTATAGTCATCAGATCAGCCATAATCTGGCAAGGATGCTCTATATCATCTAGACCACTTATGACAGGTACTGTAGAATTCTCGGCCAACTCCACCATCATTTCATTTTCAAAAGCTCTGTACATTATACCATCTACATATCTTGACAACACTTTTGCTGTATCAGCGATGGTCTCCCCTCTTCCCAATTGTAAATCTTTGGGACTGAGATAAAGTGCGTGCCCTCCAAGCTGGGTTGTGCCAACTTCGAAAGATATCCGAGTACGGGTACTTGGTTTCTCAAATATCATACCTAAACTTTTTCCTTTTAAAGGTTGATACGGCTCTCCGTTCTTGAATTTCTTTTTTATCTCCCCACCTATACGTAAAATCTCTTGTAGCCTGTCTTTAAAATCCAATATCGAGATGAAATCTTTTGCCATGATATCAAGTCTGCTATAGCAAAGCTATATTAAAAATTGTTGCTGATATTTTATATATATTTACCATCAGTGAGTTTTTTCATCATTTCTACATAAAGTTCACTAGTTTTTTGAACCATATCTTCAGTTAAAGGAGGTATGCTCGGTTCTTCTTCGTAATTCTTTCTTGCTTCCGATATATCCCTGTGATAACCGATTTCACGGTAGTACTGGCGTACGAATTCCTTACTTTTCTGGACGAAGTTTCCTTTCATATACTCCTCTTTTTCCCAATATAGATCCTCATCTGCAGTTCCGAATGTATCTATAAGCATTATATTCCTTTTCTCGTCCATGGCAAATTCTTTTTTCCCATCGACATGTAAAAGCCCATTTTTCTCGACGTTATTTTTGATAAGTTTATCTATTTTCAAAATCGATCCTTTTATCTCTTTAAATTCATCTATGGTTAAACCTGAAATTTTTAGTGCCTTTTCTTCACTCAAATTCCTTTCACTTTCTTCAAATTTAGTAACAACTTCAAAAAATGGTTCAGATAAGCGTTCCCCATACTCTGGCTGTTCTTTAAAACCTAGATCAGTATAATCTATTTCACCATCGATGATCCTGTCATATAATGATCCTGCAACAAAGTATCTAGAGATAAATTGGAGAGGGATGATGTAATTATCAGTTGATTCATCGATCTTGTCGTAATCTGAAATCACATCTACTTTTTTAACGATAATCCTATTGTCTTCAACCATCTCTATAAAATGAGTTTTTATACCTAATTCTTCCTCCACTCTATCAAACCAATATTTGGATGTTTTACAAAGTGTTTCTCCTTTGCGTGGTATATCATTGGGAACAATTTTGTCAAATAAAGAAATGTTATCGGTGAAAAAGAAACTTAGACGATCTTTCCCAACCTCAAATACTTCCTTTACCTTACCTTTTCGGATCAGCTTTCTCATTTTGGCACCCATAAACTATGCTTTCGCAGAAATAGGTGTCTATTTAAGACTTTTGTCATTCCGATTTTCCATCAAGATATTCTTTACCTTTTTTTAGAAGGTCTTTAGCATTTTTGAAAGTTAACCGTTCCATCGCTTCTTCATATCCTAACCAGACATAATCTTGATGTTCCCGAGATATTTTTACATCTTTAGTTTTGGATTTTCCTAAGAAATAAACGACCTGCTTGTGAGACATATCGTATCTTTTATGGTAGAAATAATCGATGGTCTCCCTAAATCCTTCGACTATCTCGATTTCACCTTCAGATATGCCAGTTTCTTCTTCTAGTTCTCTAAGGGCAGTTTCTATCTCTGTTTCTCCTTCTTCTACATGACCTTTTGGATAATCCCAATGGCCTGCAGGGTAATGCAATAGTAAAAATTCCTCTCCTTCATTTTCCCGGAATATCAAAAACCCCGTAGATTTTTCTTGTATCATTTTATCCATATAGAGGTGGATGAGCCGACTTTTGGTCCATATCATCCTGGGCTTGTTTTGTCTGCTGAACAAGTTGGGCATACTGGTTTTCTAACTGTTCTGCACTTTCTATGAGAGAACTAGTATCGATGTCGAATCCCCTGTAATCTGCAAATCGTTCAAGTAATGCTGCTGAAGCTCTTGGGTCTGGGATCTTACGTTTCCCTTCGGCCAGCATTCCAACCGCTTTCAGATTTTTTTCATGGGCTATCAGAAGTAATGAACTTGAAATTCCTGATATAGCACCTCTCTCGATAATCTCGATTCCGAGTTTATCTGCTTCATCTGCAGCTGAATGTGAACTCAATACACCCCATATCTTTTTTTCCTCTTCTTCTCTATCTTCTCTTATTGGAATTCCATCTAGAATTATCACTTCTTCTATACCGTGGTTCAGACTCCAGTCTATAAGACTTCTTGCAAGTGATTCGGCGATATTCGGAGGTATCACCATATCTGCTTTAACTAAAAGGAACCCATTCCCACAGAAAATTCTGACAGGTCTCCTTGGGATACCGTCGAAAATAACTGCAGTCGGTGGAAATCTCTCTGATTCTACTGAAGCGATCTGTTTTAGGTCCAGGGCGTTTATGAGCTGTTCAGAGGCTATACCCCCTATTAAACCAGTTCCTGGAAATCCTGCAAGGAGAACATCAACTTCTGGGATTTCATCTTCTTCATTTATTTTAAATTCTATTTCACTCATTTTATCACATATATATGGATAGTTAACTTAAAAGTAATACTTCTATTTTTGCATGTAATTGGATTTTTTGGAGTATTTAAGAAATCGATAATTTTTTAACGTACTCGACTCATACTCTAGACATGAGCGTGAAACTCCAAGTAGCTTTAGATTTGATGAATCTTCGAAGAGCAGTGAATATAGCTAAACTTGCAGTTGATGGTGGCGTAGATTGGATCGAAGCTGGTACATTACTTATAAAATCAGAGGGTATGGAAGCGATCAGGAGATTGAGGAAAGAATTCCCTGATAAAAAGATATTTGCCGATATGAAAACCATGGATGTTGGTGGAGCAGAGGTCGAAATGGCATCTAAAGCCGGGGCCGACATTGTTGGTATATTAGGAGCTTCAGACGATGAAACTATCAAAGAGAGCTTGAGAGCTGCTAGGAATTACGATACCGAAATTTTGGTAGATTTGATCCAAGTCCCTAACAAAGTAGAGCGGGCCAAAGAAGTTTGCCAACTTGGAATCGATTACCTAGGAGTCCATGTCGGTGTTGACACCCAAATGAAAGGAGCCGATCCTTTAGAGATAGTTGAAGAAGTGTCATCCATAAGTACCGTTCCTATAGCTGCTGCAGGGGGAATCACGTCAGAGGACGCCTCAGAGATTGTAAAAAGGGGTGCTGAGATAATCATTGTAGGAGGGGCGATCACAAAATCCAAAGATGTTACTGAATCTACAAGAAAAATTAAGAGGGCTATAAGTGAAGGTATTTCTTTAAAATCAGATGTTTCTAAGAAGTTTGGTCTAGAAAATATAAGAGAGATATTTGAAAAGGTATCAACCCCAAATATTTCAGATGCAATGCATAGAGAGCCAAGTATGGAAGGTATTATTCCTATGACCATCAAGGGAGAAAAGATCATAGGTAAAGCTTTCACGGTAAAAACAGTAGATGGTGATTGGGCAAAACCTGTAGAGGCTATTCAAGCAGCAGAAGAAGGGATGGTAATAGTGATAGATGCTGACGCTGGAAGGAGTGCGGTGTGGGGCGAGTTAGCTTCCTGGTCATGTCATAATAAAGGCATAAATGGAGTAGTGATTGATGGTGCTTTAAGAGATGTTGATGATATAGAAGAGCTTGGTTTTCCCGTCTTTGCGAGGTATAGAGCTTCAAATGCAGGAGAACCCAAAGGTTACGGTGGATTGAACAATGATATTGTTTGTGGAGGAAGGAAGGTCAGACCCGGTGATTGGATTATCGGTGATGATAGCGGTGTGATGGTTGTACCAAAAGAGGAGGCTGTTCAGGTAGCTAATAGGGCCTTGGATGTTATGGAGAAAGAGAACAGGATAAGAGAGGAGATAAAGGAAGGAGATACCCTCTCAGTAGTCATGGAATTAGAGAAATGGGAAAAACAAGACTAGATACTTAAAAAATCTTTAGACCTGATAACTTCAAGACCCAGATTATCTTCTCTCACCCATTTTCTGATTCTGTTTCTCTCCTTAGCACTTGTACTGCTTCTATCAAAATATAGATATTCAGCATCTGGGGTGTTCTCAACGACTTTACGAAGCGTACCTTTAGTAAGATACTTCAATCCCCATCCAGGTATCATATGTCCTATTGAAACCTTCCTTTCAAGTGCTAGATCAGTGAATCGTGGTGCATAGTGTCCCCCACCTATACATATTGAAACAGGATAGTTTTTTGGTAATTCATTTTTTAAATCTAAAACAGTTTTAGCAATAACATATCCAGCATCTTCGTCCATCCATCGCTTTTTATCGCTGCCTATTTCTATATAAAAAGTTGGAGTTTCTAGATATGGTCCATGGTGTGTAGCCTCAAAAGATACATCGTAATCTGATATTTCACTATTATTTTTATAATTCTGGTTTAAAAGTCTTAATGCATGTGTCATCTCATGGGGTGCAGATGGAACAAGTTCTCCATGATTTCCACCAAATTTTGCTTCACCTAGGTTTCCAATGGGATGTACCGTTAAAGAATTGATCCCGGCTTCGGAAGCGTGTTTTGAAATAAATATTACTAAATCGAATTCCTCATTAAACTTCTCCGATATTTTTTTGTCTAGATTATTAACATATATGTGATGTTGTTGTACAGTTGCTGATAGGAAATCATCCCCTCGGTATACTGGATTATCTTCAAATTCACCGATATTATCCCAATCAAACTTGAGTAGATTTTCAAGGATGTTCATGCTTGCATGGTCTTTTACCGAGGAGATCATCAGTTTCATGGTCTTTTATTATAGAGGTATCTAATGTTTGTTACGATTGTCGTAAAGAAAAACGATTTATATGGTTGGAACTGTATCAAGTCAGTGTATTAAGATGGATATACCAGATTTGTCTAAGTCTGAGGCACTAGATGACCTTTTAGAGAATAGTCCCACTTCAGTCAATGAACTTGAAGATCTACAAGTCTATAGGATCTTGATAGTTATAGCCTCTTATATGGCCTTAGGTATCGGTATCCTTCATTTTGTTTTATCAATCGGAACTATGCCATTTGCTAGTCTATCTCTTAAACTGATAATTAATGTTGTTTTTGGATTTTTATTATTGTTGGCTTTTCATAATATAGTTTACAAAAAGATCAAGTGGTCGGTCATGACTATTATATTCTCTTTAATTCTGATTGCAATGGGAGGGATAGTTGGCTTACTTGCAGGAACTCTTTCGTTGTTTGGAGGGTTACTTTCACTATTTTATGATTGATTTTTTAAAGTCAAAAAGGGATAAGCTTTTACGGAACGAGTTCTATGTAATATTGAGTAAAATGAAAGAAGGAACTGACATTTTAACAAAATTGATGGCAGTGGCTGCCAGGAATTCACCTAAAGCCCTAGATGAATCATTTTTAGAAATCCTTGTTCTTGATGAAGCTGAAAAAGAAATGCTCGTAGAGGAGATGTATCAGCTTTCAGACGAAAGGGACGACGAGATATATACTCTGAAGGGTGACGAAATAGAGAAATCTGATAGAGTCCTCTTAATAGGACTCGATAAACATCCAGGTCTTGGTATAGACTGTAAAGCATGTGGATATGAAAATTGTGAGGAGATGGAGAACTCTAAGCAGAAAATGGATATCTTTGAGGGACCTAACTGTGTTTACCGTGTGATCGATATGGGAAATGCGGCAGGATATGCTCTTCAGAATGCCTCTAAGAACGACATAGATGCCAAGATATCTATTAAAGGAGGCCTGGCTGCTAAAAATTTAGGTTTGTCCACTACAAGGATTTGTCTAGCAATAATCGTTATGTCAAATTCTAAAAAGGGACTATTCGATATCTGAATTCATATTTTCATAAACACCTATCTGAAGTGTCCTAAAATCTTCAAGAGTACCTAAATAAGTCCCATCCAAAAGGTAAACTTCTTCATCTTTTAAGTTTGAGTTATTTAACAGTGGTCCCATAAATCCATTTTCGTTGATACTGTTTCCACCTAATAGATTATTAAAATGCGGCATGAGTACAATATTTCCTTCGAAATCTTCATATTCGAATCTCATCTTTATCCAACACTGGATCTTCTCTCTAACACCTAGGTTATCGAACGTAGAGATAGTGGGATGACTATGTGCTAAAACTATAGTTTTAGAATCAAGAACTTCTTCAGAGGGATTCGCATGCCCATGTAAAATCCCGATATCATCCATTACATATCCATTTGATTCATGTATTATCACGTCACTTGGAAGATACCTATCTATACCCCCGTCATGATTCCCCAGAACCAAATGGATCTCCTCTACAAATTCAAGCCAGAGATCGATGATCCTTGGGATCTCTTTGTATTCCTGCCAAGTGCTCGATGGGATATTGTGTTTGAGATCACCGTTGATCACGAGCCTCTTATATTTACTATCCTTTAATATATCACATATCTCTTGTGACATAACGTTAGTTTGGCTGGGAAGATTAACTCCTTTTTTTTCTAATTCTCTTTCATAACCGACATGTAGATCAGCTACTATCAATGAGTGGTTTATCGATAAAACCTTCTTGTTCCATAAAGGTTGTAATTCTTTCATATCTGATCTTTATAGGTTTGATAAGTATTTATCTATCTCCCATTTTGAAATATGCTGTCTATATTCATCCCATTCTTCTCTTTTTTTATGTAAAAAGTGTTTGAAAAGGTGATCCCCTAATGTATTTTTAACGAGTTTGCTTTCTTCCATAAGGTTCAATGCATGACCGAGATTAGTGGGAAGCGATTTGATACCCATATTAGTTTGTTCCTTTCTATTTAGACTATATATATCGTTTTCAACTGGGTCTGGAGATATTGTTTTTTCTTCGATACCTTTTAGACCAGCAGATAATAAAGTCGCAAATTGTAAATAAGGATTACCTGATGGATCTGGATTTCTAACTTCAACTCTAGTTGATTTACCTCTACCAGCTGGGATCCTAAATAGAGCACTTCTATTTAAATGAGACCAGCAAACGTATGCAGGGGCTTCATAGCCAGGGACTAATCTTTTGAAGGAATTCACTGATGAGTTTTGTATAGCACATATTTCACGAGCATATTTTACAAGCCCGCCTATGAAATATTTCATAGTTTCACTCAATCCATCATCGGCCTTTTTGTCGTAAAAAGTGTTTTTTCCATGTTGATCAAACAGACTCAAGTGTACATGCATACCTGAACCATTGACTTTTTCAATGGGTTTAGGCATAAATGTTGCATGCAAATTATTTAGAGCTGCTACAGTTTTGATGCCGTGTTTTAGTGTCATTATAGAATCAGCTATGACCAGACCATCATCATATCTCAAGTCAATTTCATGTTGTCCAGCAGCACCTTCATGATGTGAGGCCTCTACCTCGAATCCCATTTCTTCAAAATAAAGGTTACATTCTTTTCTCACTTTTTCAGCAGTATCCAATGGCATAAGATCGAAATAACCTCCCTGATCGTCGGGATTTCTAGTAGGTTTGCCTAAGTCATCTAATTTAAATAAGAAAAATTCGAATTCCGGACCAGTATTAAATTTGTATCCCATTTTTTCAGCTTTCCTCATTACTTTTTGTAAAATGTATCTAGGATCACCTTCAAAACGTTCACCCCCGGAATCGTAAATATTACATATCATCCTAGCAGTTTTAATATGTCCTTCAGACCATGGAAATATCACGAATGTATTTAAGTCAGGATATGCTCTTAGATCGGATTCATCGATGGTAGCATAACCAACAATTGAGGAACCGTCGAAAATCACACCCTCGTCTATAGCTCTTTCAAGATGTTTTGCAGGTATGGATACGGTTTTCACACCTCCTAAAATATCCATAAACTGTAATTCGATAAACTTTACTTCCTCCTTCTCTATAATACTCAAGATCTCTTCTTTATCCATGTATCTACACCATTGTTATTCGATATACATGGTGATGCTTAAAATATGATTTAAATATTCTTGTGTTAAAAACATTTTAATCAAAAAATATTATATATGACACATCCTCTATATATATAAGAGGGAAGATCGATATGTCTAATAATCATCATGAGTTAAAAGACGAATCTGAAGAAAAACTGATGGAAGCTAAAGTTTTTCTTTCGGAAGCAAGATATACCAATATAAATGTAAATGGTTTAAAGGATAAGATTCGTAAAGCTGTTGAGATGAAAAAACAAAAAAACTATCAAGAAGCTATTGAACATTCTGAGGACGCTATTGAACAAGCCAATGTCATATTAGATATGTACGAAAAATTGAGATCTAGAAAAAAGAAATTGATAAACTTAAAGAAAAATGGCGTTGATTCAGAAACTATTTTTAACGGGATAAATCAAGTTAAAAAATGGACTGACCAAGGAAAATATAAGAAGGCAAATGAAAAATTAAATAAGATATCTTCAAAGATCGATGAAATATTTGATGAAATAAACAAAGGTGAAAAGGAAGAGACCATAATAGAAGAAAAAGCCCTTTCAAAAATACCTGAAGACGGGATCACAGTATATTCTTTGAAAAATGAATTAGAGGATTTGAGTGAGCAAAATATTGATGAAGTAGTTAAAAATCTGGAAGACCTTGGTTATTTAGAGATCAAAAAGAAAGGTAGATGGAATGTTATTAACCTAACAGGTAAAGAGTTCGATGTTGAAGAATTTAATGAAAACCTAGTTTCATCGGAAGTCCAATCGGAAAGTGAACTAAAAGATAGCGGATTAAATGTAGAATCAGATCCTAGAGTAAAATTAGAGATTACTCTTGAAGAAAAAGAATATAGGGCTTTGGAAAATATTTGGAAAAAAATCTTCTTAAAAAATCTGGATAAAGAAACTATAGATATGTTAGGTTGGGGTGAGAAAGACGATTTCTTTAAAGATATTTTCTTTTATGGATTACATTCTCTTGAAGACTCACCTACTGAATTAATAAACAATAAAATATTGTCTGAGTTTAGATATCTAAAAGATGATGGTGAAAAGAAATTGTTGGAAAGTGAGTTTAGAAAGGAATTAGACAATTTAGATGATTAGTTATCCTAAAATTTTCTAAAACCCCTAATCGTAAATTATTTATAATATATTCTAATGATGTGTCATTAAATATAATTAAATATCGTTACAGGATGTGAAAAAATGAGCTCTAAAAAATATACAACGGTTTCGATACCAAAACCACTGGCCAAAAAGATAAAGAAAAGAATGGATGGAACTGGATTCAACTCTATCTCAAGCTATGTTACCTATGTATTAAGACAGGTTATATCCAGTATTGAGGAAGAGGAAAAACAAAAAGAAAGTTTCTCTGAGGAAGACGAAGAGAAAGTAAAAGAGAGACTAAGAGCTTTAGGTTATCTTGATTGAGGGATTTAATTATGTCTAAACCTCATGGCGGTACATTAGTCAACCGCATACTAACCGGTAAGAAAAAGGACAGGTTGCTAGAAGAAGCTGAAGAGATGAAGTCTTTACAGCTGAATAGTGAACTCAGAAAAGACGCTATGAATATTTCTACTGGGGTATACAGCCCATTGGATGGTTTTATGGTTAAAGAAGATTTTGAGAATGTATTGGAACATTCTAGATTGTCAAGTGATATAGCCTGGACACTACCTATAGTTATTGATATACCTGAAAAAGAAGATTACAACGTAGGAGAGGAGATCATCCTAAAAGACGAAAATGGAGAAAGCTTTGGCTTGATGGAAGTTGAAGATATCTATAAATTCGACAAAAAGGACATGGCTGAGAAGATTTACGGCACTGATGATCTAGACCATCCTGGTGTTAGGAAAACTATGGGGATGGGTGATTATCTTTTAGGTGGAGAGATCTATCAACTCAAAGAAAACTCTACACCTTTCGAAAAATATCATCTTAAGCCCATGGAAACCCGGATATTGTTTAAGGAGAAGGGATGGAGGACTATTGTAGGTTTCCAAACTAGAAACGTTCCCCATCTTGGTCACGAATACGTTCAAAAAACAGCACTGACTTTTGTTGATGGTATCTTTATAAATCCTATAATAGGGAAGAAGAAAAAAGGAGATTATCTTGATGAAGTCATCTTAGATGCCTACGATACTCTCATGGATAATTATTATTTAAAGGATAGAGCGGTAATGAGTATACTTGAAGCCGAGATGAGATACGCTGGACCTAAAGAAGCTATTTTCCATGCGATAATGAGAAAGAATTTCGGGTGTACTCATTTCATCGTAGGTAGGGATCATGCAGGTGTCGGCGATTACTATGGACCATACGCTGCTCAAGAGATATTCGATAAATTTCCTGATCTTGATATCACACCCGTTTTCTTTAAATCATTTACATACTGTGAAAAATGTGGTGGCGCTGTAGATGGATTTATTTGTCCCCATGATGACAAACACAGGGAGAACTTCAGCGGTACGAAGATGAGAAAGATGTTCAAGGAAGGAAAGATCCCTCCGGCACATATGATGAGACCAGAAGTGGCAAAAAGAGTTGTCGATAAAGAACAAAAGTTCGTTGAATAAGGTGTCTATATGGCAAACAGCCTTAATGAAGTAGATTATCAGAATGGACTGCTGCTTCATCATTGGGATACTGATGGTATGTCAGCAGGTGCTTTAATACTTAGAAACTTTCCAGACCTTTCTACATTCACTCCTTCGATAGGAAATTATTATCTTAATGAAAAGGACAAGGAAAAGATAAAAAAAACCAATCCTGACATTGTCGTGGTTGTAGACATGGCTTTACCTGTAGAATCTATTGAATTTTTAAAAGATTTTGGAAAAGTCTACATATTCGACCATCATCTTCAGGAAAAGCATGATGTTGAACTACATCATAACCCTGTGATCGATGGTGGATCTCCTATGAGATATCCGAGTGCTTCTTGGGTGGTTACTGAATATTTTGATTCAAAACCAAGTTTATTGACAATCCTAGGTGCTTTTGGGGACCGGGAAGATAAACTCAAAGAAAATGAATATGCTATCGAAACCATCGACGTTTTATTAGATGAATGGGGTTCTAATTTCGATGACTTGCTCAAATGTACAGAATATCTTGACACATTGTACAAATTGGGTAAAAGAAAACAGATCGAAAGTATGCCTCATGATTTAAAAGATTTTAAAGAACCTGAAGATGTATTGGGATTAGAGGATTTAAAAAGAAATTCTGTTGCACTTGATTCAGCTATAGAAAGAGAATCAAAAGGAAATGTAATCAAACTTGAGAAAAATATTTTGTTCAAAGAGATGGAATCTCCTTACAATATAATCTCTACAGTGACACGAAGGATAGCCTGGTCTAGAGAAGACAAGATAGTAATAGTTTCCAATTGTAAATTCAAAGAAGGGGAATGCCAGATATATATTAGAGGACCTATACCTGATTCAGAAAAGGTCATCAATATAGCAAAACAGAAGGGATTTTCAGCCGGTGGTAAAGAAGATGTTGTAGGGATGGTCGTACCGACTGAAGAAAAAGAAGAATTTTTGAAAGAACTTGCTAACTTACTTAAAAAATAGGTGGAAATATGTCTAAGAACAAGAATGTGATGGTTAACGAAAAGAAGTGGAGTAAAAAAAATACAAAGGACGGGTTCACCCTCTGGTTTACAGGTCTTTCAGGTAGTGGAAAATCTGCTGTGGCCGATAGAGTTGCCAATAGGTTGGAAGAAGAACATGACCATCTAGTTGAAAGATTGGATGGAGATATTGTACGCCAACACTTGACTAAAGATCTTGGATTTACCAAAGAGGACAGAGATACAAATATAGAAAGAGTAAGTTTCGTTGCTAAACTACTTTCTAGAAATGGTATCAGTGTTCTAGCCTCATTTATATCGCCATATATAGCAAGAAGAAATAAAACAAGGGACATGGTCACAAATTTTATTGAAGTCCACGTACACTGTCCTGTTTCCGTATGTGAGGAAAGAGATGTCAAAGGACTTTATGAAATGGCTAGAAATGGTGAGATCGATAACTTTACAGGGATATCTGATCCCTACGAAGATCCTGAAGATCCGGAGATTAAGCTCAACACACACAAGGAAACTATCGATGAAAGTGTCCAAAACGTAATTGATTATCTCAAGGAGAATGGATATATATAATCTATTAATTTTAGTTTAAACATGGTATACGTCATATTGGACGCTAACGCACTTATCATGCCTTTCCAGTTCAATATCCACTTAGATTCTGAATTGGAAAGGTTATTTATTAATCCAGACGTCTATGTACCGAGTTCTGTGATTGAAGAACTTAAGATATTGGAAAGGAAAGATGCAGAAAAGTTAGCTTCGAAATATGACATAGTTCAAGTTAATTCTAAAAGAGATGAAGGTGTCATAGAGGCTGTAAAAAAACTTGATGGGATATTGGTTACTAATGACAAGGTATTAAAGGATAGGGTTAGGGAACTGGGTTATCCAGTTGCATTTTTACGGAGTAAGTCTCATCTCGTGGTTATTGGGGAATATTTTTAAATCATCTATTAATCCCTGATTTTATGGAAAAAGAACGAACTATTACACTAAAAGGAAAATTGATTTCTGGAAAGGAGGAAGGCCAATATTTTCTTTCTAAAGAGGGATATAGGAAGCAATTCATCGATAAAATGGGTATAGATCCATACGAGGGGACTTTGAATATTAAACTTGATGAAAAAAGTGTTAAAAAATTTAAAAAGATACGCAAAAAGAGTGGTACTATAATCGAAGGTTTTATAGAGGGGGATCAAAAATTCGGGCTAGTCAATTCATTCAAGGCTAAAATAAATGGTATAAAAGCTGCCTTAGTAATACCGGAAAAGTCGGATTATAGAAAGACTGCAGAATTCATATCCAATACAAAATTCAGGGAAAAAATGAGATTAAAAGATGGGGATGAAATCGAGGCAAAGGTTTTTCTTTGAGATTTACATACAATTTATATATCTTTTTAGTATCCATAAATCGATGAGAAATTATGGCTAAAATACTTGACCGCTTCACATTAAAAAATCGATTACTTTTACTTTCGCTCGGTATCGTTTCAGTTATAATACTGGGTAATATAGGATTCATTTTAGTGAAAATGCATGAAGGATCTCAACCCTCCTTTCTAGAATCTATGTATTGGACGATTGTTACACTTTCAACACTTGGTAGTTACCCAGCAGGGATGACTTTTACAAGCAGATATGGTATGACATTAACGATCATAGTGGTTTTAGGTGGAGTTGCAACTATGGGTATTGGGCTTCAGATCGTTGTTGGTCCATGGCTTGAAAGGACCATGAAAAATGCCATAAAGAAAAAAAGGACTAAATTACCTGAAAAAGAACATGTCATCGTTTGTGGTTATTCTGAGATGGGTAAAGAGGTCATCAGAAATCTAAAATCACATAACGTTGAGTTTTTAGTCATAACCGATGTTGAAGAAAAAGTAAAGAAACTAAGTAGATCTAGGATACCTTTCATATCAGGTGATTCTACAAAGATGAAAACGCTGAAAGAGGCTAATATTGATGGAGCTCTCTCACTAGTAGCTGTGAATGATGATTCTACGAATGCTTTTATCTGTTTAACAGCTAATAAATTAAATAAGGATATAAGGATCGTTAGCAGTGTTGATAGATCAAAACATGAAGCCATATTGAGAAGAGCTGGTGCAGATCATGTTGTATCATCTAAATCTATTACCGGTGCTATGATCGGATCAAAGGCTATAGACGAATCATTGATCGATATTGAGGAGGGCGGAGAAGAACTATTAGAGGGTTTGAAGATAGAACAGATGAACATCTCTGAAGATTCAAAAATAGCTGGTAAGACAATACAGGAAGCTGACATCGGCAAAAAAACTGGAGCGGCTGTCGTCGGTATCTGGAAAGATGGTGATTTAAGAGTCTCTGTTTCCCCTTCTGACAAACTAAAACCAGATGATATAATATTGGTACTAGGGAATTCAGAGCAGTTGCAGAATTTAGAGAGGTATGCATCATGAAGATCATTTTGTGTGGTTATGGCAGTGTAGGTCAGAATATTTTAAAAAGATTAGCAGCCTCTGGAAATAGGATTATAGTTATAGATGAGGATGAAAATAGATTAGAAAAAACATCTGCTCCTACAGTTCAAGGAGATCCAACTGATGAAAACACACTGATCGGAGCGGGTATAATGGATGCAGAAAAATTGATCGCCTCCACTGATAGTGATATAACAAATGCTTTTATAATATTAGAATCTAAATCCCTAAATTCTGATATAGAGGTCATGTCAGTTGTAAATCGTAGAGAAAATATAGGGAAATTGTATAGCGCTGGTGCGGATTATGTAGTACCTGAAACCGTTATAGGTGCAAAGTATATTTCAAAGTATGCTCTTCATCCACACATCGCTGAGTTTTTAGATAAAATCACTGTTGCCCAGGACATAGAGATAACAAAGATAAATATCCCAAATAGATCGCAACTGATCGGGAGAAGTTTAGCTCATTCAAAGATTAGAGAAAAAACTGGTGCAAGAGTAATCGGTATCAAACGAGATGAAAATTTTATTCCTAATCCAAGTAGTGAAGTTAGGATAAAAAAGGATGACAAATTTATTGTAATCGGTAAATTGGAGGAGATCCATAGGTTGAATCGATGGGTAAGATTATGATCAATAGTTTTCTTCGATATATTTTATTACACTTTCGAAAATAAGTTTTCCATCACCTTTTGAGTGTTCTTCAGCTTTTCTAGTCCAATCGGGATTGGTATATTTATCGAATACTCTTTCAGGATGAGGCATAAGTCCCAAAACATTTCCTTCAGGGTTACAGATCCCGGCTATATCCCCCAAAGACCCATTTGGATTCCACGGATATCCCGGAGTCGTTCCTTCGGGGTTTGTATATGTGAATATTATTTGACCATTATCCTTTAGTTTCTCGATCTTTTCCTCGCTATCCACGACGAATTTTCCTTCGGCATGGGCAGAAGGGAAAAGTACAGTTTCTCCTTTTTCGTATTCCTTTGTAAAAACACATTTAGAGTTGTTTTCAACTTTAAGAAGAGTAGGCCTACATTCAAATTTATTACTGTCGTTAGTTTCAAGGGCGGCCTCTGGTACATCAGTGATCTTTCCATTTAAAGAAGGTAATATACCACTTTCAACCAAGACCTGAAAACCATTGCAAACGCCTAAGACAGGTTTACCGGTCTTAACGAAACTTTTCAACTCTTCACCGAGGCCGCTTTTCAATCTAGCCCCAAATATTGCTCCAGCTCTTATGTAATCTCCTGCAGAAAATCCACCTGGGATCATAACTGTGTCGAAGTCTTTTAAGTCTCTTTTTTCATCATCAGTAACATCCATACCTAATAGCTGTTTAAGATGGACTTTCTCAGCATCTGCACCAAGTT
>CAYNQI010000025.1:0-15087 GCA_964399335.1 uncultured Thermoplasmata archaeon
AGATGGGGATAATCTTGGACACGGTAAAGGATGAGATAGAAACTGCAAGGAAAGCTTTGAGATTACGGTAAACTTTCGCGAATCTATTTATCTTTGGTATATCATTACAAATTATGGAAGTTAGAACAAAGGGAGTTTCTCTCTTACTTGATAAGCTGGAATCCATCGATGAGCAAAAGTTAGAAGAGCATAAGATCCATGAGATCGTTGATCATCCTGATATCCAGCGCTGGTTGAAGGCCTACGATTGGATAGAGGATCGGGAAGCAAAATTTAAGCAAATTTTGAGCAAAATACATGATGGGGTGGATTACGAATCTGAAAGAGATGAACTGACGATACAAGAACTATGGGTACAGAAGATCGACTATGGATTGAGGAAAGCTGTGGAAGACCCAGATAAGATGAGTTCATCTTTAGAGGAGATAAAAAAATATGATTGGGGTTCGACGGTTAAAAAAGCTAGGGAGTACTTACCAGAAGGTACTGAACTAGAACCGGTTCTAGTAGTGACCATAGATGGTTTCAACGGTGGGATGTTCCGGTATGGAACGGTATATCTGTCTTTAGTTTACTTCGATCCTTCTCTGATATCTGAAGATACTTTCTCTCATGAACTACACCACATGGGTGCTGAGTACTGGTGGGAAAAAGATCCACGGATTCAAAAGTATAAAAATTCTGAGGATAAACAAAAACGTTACCTAGCACGTCTTTTAACCTATCTAGTGGGAGAAGGTCTAGCCAACGCATTCTGCTCACCAGAGGCCTTGACAAAAGTTGAAGGTAAAGAAGAGCATAATGAGATGATAAGATATTATCAGGAGAATCTTGATGAATTATTTGACAAACTGGAAGAGTTGGTAGAGCAGATATTTGAGAACCCGGAAGAAGTTTCCGAACTTTATAACGATTTTACCATGGATAGGGAGAATAGAGGTATACCTCCTGGGCATTTCCTTTCGGGTAAGATGGTTCAGATCATGGATAGGTCCTCTAACGTATCTAGGGATGAAATAATAAACTTGATCAAGGAACCATTCGATTTCTTAGAACTTTATAACGTTGCTGCAGAAGAACTAGGATACCGTAAATTTTCGGAAGAGTATATCGAAAAGTTTACTAACTTTTTATAAAAAAGAAAAGGTTTTTGAAAAATGTACTAGCCTAAAGAATTTACTTCTTCCTGGAGGCTTCGTTCATCTTCATCTGTAGTTGATTGATCTTTGTTTCGTAGTCGTATATTTTATCTTGGATCTTCTTAGCTCTCTTTTCGTTTCCCACCCTTTCTGCTTCATTCCTTTTATTTTTCAAATCAGTTATTTTAGCATGTAGTTTTGTCATCTTCTCTTGATATTTTTCTTTATTCTTCTCGTGAGAGCCCTTAGTCTTGTCCTTTTTTATTGAAACCATCATATCACCCGATAATAAGTATCGTAGAAGAGCTATAAGTATTTATCGTATTTTTTTATTAAATTATTTAAGCATTAATTATTTATCTGTTCACGGAGTTAAAAAATTTATGAGAGTGGTGATTCTCGGTGGGGGTTTCTGTGGTTCAATGGTTGCCAAGAGATTGGACAACATAGATGATCTCGATGTAATTTTGATAGATAAGGAACCTTACTTTGAATATTACCCGTCCTTACCCAAATTGATCACCAACCCAGATCATCATGAGAAGATTATCAAGCGGTATTCCACGTTTTTAAAGGATGTTAAGATGATCACGGAAAAAGTGGTAAAGATCACTCCAGGTGATGTTTTAACAACTAAAAGAACAGTTGATTTCGATATATTGGTGATCTCTTTAGGAGCTAATTATCCGATATATTTAGATGACAAAAAGAACGTTTTTACAGTCAGTTCTGGTAAAGAAGTCAAAGAACTTTCTAAACGGATAGAGAAAGCGAGTGATGTTCTGATAGTTGGAGGGGGTTTGATAGGTACCGAGGTTGCAGCTGAAATAGCTTCTAAGACTGAAAAGGAAGTTACTTTAGTCCATTCCCACAGACGACTCATCGAGAGAAATCCTAAGATGGCATCTTTCTTTGCTGAAAAATATCTCAGAAGTAAAGGTGTTCGATTGATATTTAACGAAAAGGTCGTTGATCGTGAAGGCAAAGAATACGTAACCAGTGAAGGTAGAAGGATCAATTCAGATGTATGTATCTGGAGTACTGGATTGAGTTTCGATAGGAGTTTATTTCGTGGTTTTGAAGATTCCTGCTTTACAGGAAAAAATACACTCAAGGTCAACGAACACCTCCATTTGATCGATCATCCTGATATCTTTGTCGGCGGAGATATAGCTGGTATGGATGAGGAGAAGACCGGTCACAATGCAGATTCACATTCTAAAGTTATAGCGGATAATGTGATCAGATCTAGCAAGAGTCTTAGTTTAAAAAGGTACAGCAATGTCAAGATCCCACTCTTCATCAGCTTGGGAGATGTGAATGGATTGATATCTTTTAATCCTTTAGCTATACCCGGTCCCGTGCCAGCTGTAGTAAAATATCTGTTAGAAAAAGGTGCTTTGTTAAGATTATGAATCAAATCAGGACCAGATCTACAGCATATCCAAGCATCAAGAGTATCGAAAAAGATGCATACAGCTTGAAATTTAGTTTAGAGATATCCCTTATCTTTGACTCGTGACCGTTCATGCCTTTCAACTCCGACCAAATCTTCGGGAGTAGAACTGCATGAGATGCAAAGGCTATCAATAGTGGCCATCCTGGATTGAGCAGAAGAAGTACTACCACTAATACATTGATGAGAGCTAATAGATGTATACCGATCAGACCGTACCTAGATCTACTAAAACCCATCCTAGCAACTAATCCCAATTTTTTACCTTTGATATCGGTTGGAAGATCTACCATCTCCCCCATCCAAACTATGAACAGCGTTCCGAAACCGGTGATCGGTGAGATCGAGAGCAAGATCGGATGGAAACCTACATTTTGACTGATACCTGCTAATAATACAGCTAAAGGTCCAAATCCGATAACAACTACAATCTCCCCCATACCCCTGTAAGCAAATTTGAAGGGTTCCGCGGTATAATATTTACTCAAAAATACCGAAATCCCTATGATTATCCAAAGGGGTACCCAGAGTGTTCTATCTATCAAGGATGTCAATAAAATCGTTCCAGCGAGACCTACAGCGATCCCAGATCTTGCGATAAGGTACATCTTCGGTAAAAGTTCCGGATAGTTGACGATGATACCCGACCCTCCACTGAACTCACTTTTCATTGATTTTCGGTTATCTGCCCCCTGAAGTGTATCGTATATGTCATTGTAAACGTTGGTGGTTATGTGGAGGCTGATACCTATGATGAAAACGAGTACGAAATTGATCGTTCGGAATGAATTTGAGATCGTTATCGAAACCAAGGTCCCGGATACTAAAGGCACTACGATCGCGAACAGAAACGGTGCCCTTATCATCTCTAGGTATCCTGGTTTGTTTTCTCCCTCATTCATAAAGAAACCTAATATATTCAACCTATTTAAATCATCGAGATGAAGTCGATCTATCTAGCTCTTCCGTCATCTTCTTAACAAATTCTTCGTACTCACCTTCTTCGTAGATATCATCTTTTTTGTTGTAATCGATAGGTTTTCCAGGGAAAGGATCATCCATGGTCCTGGGATACAGGTGTAGATGCAGATGTGGAAGAGTATTACCGTGGATCTCGTAGTTTATCTTAACAGAATTCCATTAACCTTTAATTACTCTAGAATCATTTTCAATAGATGAAATTCAATATCTTCGACCTTATCGCCCCTATATACCCCTTCTTTGAGAAAGTATTGTTTTCTGATACGCGAGAAAGGATGATCGAAGAGATGGAATTGAGTGAAGGGGATAAAGTTTTAGATGTTGGAGGTGGAACGGGTATGTTACTGGAGAAGATATTGAAAGAGCGTTCCGATGTAGATGTGTATCTGTTAGATGAATCAAAAGAGATGATGCAGAAAGCACCTTCCTCACATAATAAAGTCCGTGGAAAAGCATGTAGAACTCCCTTCGATTCTAAGTCTTTTGATATCCTACTCTGTGTGGATGCTCTTCATCATTTTGAAAACAAAGCTGGGAGTCTGAAGGAGATGATGAGAGTTCTAAAATCTGAAGGCGAGTTATTGATCCTAGAACTGGATCCACAAAGTCCTTTGACCAAATTCGTCGAGTTCGGGGAAAAACTAGTAGGGGAACAACCTTATTTCTTTGAACCTGAAGTTCTTCAAAAATTCTTTTCAAGGCGTGATTTCCAAACTTCGGTCAAAAAACTACATCCCTACGACTATATTTTAAAAGCTAAAAGATCATAATAGCCAAGCTTTCTCGACTTGACTCTTCGGTACCCATTCTTCATCGATGAGCACTGCTTTCTTCGTAGTAGCTTCTACGGTACCAGTTAGTATATTATTCGGAAATCCTTTTTTCTCGCCGAGCCATTCTACGACTTCGACTCCGATCTCTTCACTCTTTCCAACATCGTTGATATCTATTTCATCGTCTCTGCTCATGGATATCCCCATTTTTTACATGGATAAGAAACTTTTGGATAGGTTTTATAGAGATATCACACTTCGAAATGTGCAAAAATTAAAATATTAGATATGCTTGATTGAGCATAACGAGGTAATCAGATGCGTTATAATAGATTAAAAAATTTAGCAGTGTTTTCCATTGTCTTAGTGATGTTGATATCGGTGTTCACAGCCGGTTGTTTAGAAGAAGATGATACTGATGACGATGATGCACTAATCACTATCAATGGACAAAATTTTGACCTAGAGGACCTAGAAGATATGGATACAGTAGAAGGTACAGCAAGATATCAAAATAGATTCTATAACTGGAACGAAAAAGCGGAATACAAAGGGGTAGCTTTGGGTACCCTAGTTCCGGATATGGAAACAAGTGATGTTCTGGAAGTTACTGCTTCAGATGGATTTTCACAGGAATTTTCCTATAGACAGATCTTCCCATCTGAGACGAACATGGAGATCCAGGGGGAGATAATACTAGCCTACGTCAGTGACGGGATATCTGTACCCGAATGGGAAGATGGTCCCATGATAGCTGTACTCCCTCCTGATGAAGATTTCAGTAACGATGATTTAAACATGACTAGGTCTTTAGACTCGCGATTCGATTCTCAGAGCTCTGCAGGATCCTTATGGGTTAAAAATGTAGAGGAAATAACGGTGAACGAAGACGTTTATAGTGATACTGAAATAGGTCTTACTCTTGAAGGGGCAACTGTACATGATTATTCTTTCGAAGAATTGAGGAACATGGATTCCATCCAGGGAGAAGGGACGAGGATACGGTCGACAGCAAATGTTAGAGGACCTAATACTTACAGAGGGATTTATCTCACAGATCTAATTTCCAACATCTACAGTGGGTCGGAATATACCCTTCAGGTTGAGGCAAGAGACGGTTACACAATGACTTATCCTAGAGAACAGGTAGAAGGCGATGTACCTGTTTTAGACGAAGATTATAAAGAGACAGACATAGATGCTGATTTTGAAGTCATACTGGCATATGAAGAGGACGGCGATCCCGTACCGGATTGGGAAGACGGACCTCGTATTGCATTTTTAAACGAAGAGGGCCATCTCAGTGAAGCAGGTCTATGGGCGAAAATGGTAAGATATATTCGAGTTTTACCAGAACAAGAAGATTGGACACTCGAGTTGAAAAAAGGATCTGAAACAGTTGATATAAGCAAGCAGTATTTTGAAAGTGCAGCCAATTGTGAATTCCATAGAGCTGAGTATGAGGAGGAAGGTGATGTTTATGCAGGTGTAACTCTCTGGGAAATAGTGGCAGCTGTTGATGGAGGAGATCCCCCTGATGGTCACTATATGTACAATACCGTGTTGGCTGAATTGGGGTATGATGTTGTAGTAGAAGCAGGAGATGGATTCTCCGCAACATTAACATCTCAACAGATCGCCAGGAACGATAGCATAATCCTTGCAAATGAGCTGAACGGAGAACCTCTTCCTGAAGGAGAAGCTCCATTGAGGTTGGTAGGTGAAGACCTACCTGGAGAAAAAAGCGTTAGGAATATTGTTAAGATCGAACTCACAGATCTTCCCGACGAGAGCGAGATCCCGGATTGGTCATTGACCCTCAATGGTACTTTAGTCAGGGAATACGATGCCATGGTATTCGGTTCTTTGATAGGATGTGGGGTACATACCGAAGAATTCAATGCTGATGAGGGTACCTATGAAGGTATACCTCTTTGGATCCTTATCGCTGCTGTTGATGACGGGGAGACCTTGAGCCACTGGTCATTGAATGAGACTTTGGTCGAACGTGGTTACGAAGTTCAGGTTATCGCTGAAGACGGTTACAGCTACACATTCGATATAGATGACGTGGCCTTCAACGACACCATGATATTAGCCTCTCGGTTGAATGGTGAACCATTAGATGAGAACGATTCACCACTACGACTGGTTGGTGAAGGTTTGTCGGGTGAGCAGAGTGTTAGAAATATCATTGAAATAAGACTCGTCGGCCTAGAATTATGATAAATAAAAAGCTAACTCTGTTGATAGTCATCGTGATCATGCTCTCTCTCTTCACCGTAGGGTGTACTGAGGAGCCGGAGTACGCCCTCGAGGTGTCAGGAGGAATAGTACTAGAGGAATCCGATGATCATATACGTATCCGCTCCATATCACCGGATACGGAGGTAGTGGTACAGGGTTTCCAGGGCACTATAGAGCTCACGAACTCCCATCTCGATCCTGTGGTAGAAGGTGTAGAGGGGTATGAGATGGATAAGACTTCCATAAATATGGATATCGATGATAGGTCTGAAAAAACCATAACCATAGATACACCTGAAAAGACCGACTTCGAATTCGCGGTCATCGGTGATACCCAGGGCATGAATCACATATTCAAAGATGCAGTTGACGATATGGAGGAAATCGAGTTTTTGATCCATACCGGAGACTTGACACCTCATTCACAGGTAGATGAATATCATGCAGTTATAGAAGTCATGAACGATGCTGGTTTTCCAGTTTATCCAACTATCGGAAACCACGACAACAGGTTCAACGGTACGGAGATATACGAAGAGTTGATAGGGCCAACAGAGTATTCCTTCGTTTACTCGGACTATAACTTCATATTCTTGGATACATCAGAGCTTTCGTTGACTGAAGACCAGATAGACTGGATCGACACACAGGTGTTAGAGGATAAACAGAACGTTATCGTAACCCATTCCCCATACTACGACCCCTTCGGAGGGGATCATACTCTTGATCCCGAGTCCGATGCGATGCTTGAACAGTACCTCTTAGATGGTTCAATAGATGTTTTCATGGCCGGCCATATACATGCTTATCATGAGGATGTTTCACACGGGATGCAGCGATTGATCACCGGTGGTGGCGGTGGATCGCTTGTAGATGGGGTACATCATTACACTCACGTCACCGCAGACAGCACCGGTTTGACCTTCGAGAAAGTACCTATCGATACACCGGAACAGAACATATTTGAGATATCGGTGGAAAGAGGTGAAGAAAAAGAGGACATCACCTACGAGAGGTTGCTGCAGATCATGAAGCAGGAGGGTGTATCCGGGATGTCTTCCTTCCAGAACCAGTTCGGGAATCAAAGAGGTGAAGCCTACTACAGCGGAGTTAAGATCAGTACTATCATCGAGAAAGTAGGCGGAATGGATGAGGATGATATCCTTGTTGTTGAATCCATCGATGGTCATGAACAGGAATTCGGTTATCTTAACGTGTATCCGGACGAATACTTCTTATCTGAACAGGGAGAGTTCATCCTGGCTCTGACTTATAACAATCAGACCATCGACGAATGGAACGACGGGCCCAGGGCGGTGTTCATGCCTGACGACGGATATTATACCAACCAGAACTGTGAGAACACATCCTATGAAGGACAGGGATGGAATGAATACGATTCTGCAGGTGCAAGATGGGTAAAATATGTAAGTTCATTCACGGTGGTGGAAAGTGGATAGGAAATATTTCTTGTCAACTAAAGACCTAGTCACTATAGCTATCCTCTCCGCTCTAGGCGGAGGTCTATCAGTCTACGTTGGTTACTTGGGTAATCTGGTCAATAGAGTGGTTGGAGTACCCTTCGGTGCAGGTCAGTTCATGGCAGGTTTACACGTTATATGGATCGTTTTGGCGGTAGGCATAACAAAAAAGAAAGGTGTAGGAACCGCTACCGGTCTGTTGAAGGGCGTTGTAGAACTATTTTTAGGAGGTACACATGGAGTTGTGATAGTAGTAGTTTCCCTTGTTCAGGGTTTGTTGGTCGATGCAGTTCTTTTCAAAGATTCTACTAAAGAGAATAGAGGATTGATACCATACTGTTTTGCAGGTGGTATCTCTGCGGCATCTAACGTATTTATCTTTCAAGCATTCTTTTTTGCAGGAGTCCCGATAGTTTTGATATCTATGCTAGGTATGTTAGCATTTGCCTCTGGCATCATATTTGGAGGCTATGTCAGTCTTCAGATGATGGATTCTTTGGAACAAGGGGGACTCATATACAGTTCTAGAAATGAAAAGAAAGATACGGATAAGCCAGTTTACATCAGATACGGTAGTGTGATCGTTACTGTGATATTTCTTATCTCTTTCACAGTCGGAGGAGTGTATTATTTTCATAACGTTTACGAACCACCTGGTTCAGAGTCTATAAGCATAATTGGTGAAGTGGATAACGAATATGAGTTCGTATATGATGATTTTCAAGATCAAGAGGTAGTTGTATTTGCGGAACTCGAAGGATCGGTGACTTACGAACCACCTAGAAATTATACAGGTATACCTTTGAACGTGATCTTAAGCCATGCAGAACCTCGGGATGGAGCCACCAAGGTAAGAGTTATAGCCACAGATGGTTATGACCGGGAATTCGATCTAGAGAGTGTGGTGAACGACGATGAAGTTATCATCTCTTTTGATGATGGTGAATATAGGATAGTGGTGGATTCAAGAAAAGAAGGTTACGACGGCTCAGATTGGGTAAGAGATATAAGTAGGATAGAAGTTTCTTAGTGGAATCATGTTAGAAGTTCAGGGACTGTCTGTGACATACCCCAGCAAAGACAAACCTTCGATACAAAATATTTCCTTTTCGTTGAAACAGGGAGAGTTTGTTTGGCTTGCAGGGGAAAGTGCATCTGGAAAATCCACTCTCATGAACTGTATCTGTGGTTTCATACCTCAGATAATACCTGCTGATTTAAAAGGGTCCATCATATTTCACGGAAAAAAGAACCTAGAGCCACTCCAGCTCTCAAGACACATAACCATGGTTCATCAGGATCCAGAAACACAGTTCTGCACAGAGACTGTAGAGGATGAGATAGCTTTTGGATTAGAAAACAGATGTTTATCTAGAAGGAAGATAGATAAAAGGATAGAAACGACTTTAAGGGATCTTAACTGCAGTGAATTAAGATATCGAGAGTTACGTACTCTTTCTGGTGGTGAGAAACAGAAGATAGCCATCGCTTCTATGCTGGTTTTGAATCCGAAGGTTTTGATACTGGACGAACCCACTTCCAACCTTGACCCTATATCTATGAATGAGGTTCTAAACGCTATAGAAAACGTACGGAGGAAAAGTCATGATCTGACTATAATCCTGGCCGAACATCGAATAGGCGACTTGGTAGAACAGATCGACCGGGTACTGAAACTAGAGGATGGAGGCTTATCCAGAGATTTTCAAGATCTAGAGCAAAAAAATTCCATAATGGATTACTCTTATCCAGAGTACTCTCGAGAGGGTGTGAAGGATGGTGAAACGTTACTGAAAATTAAAAATTTGGATCATACTTTAGATGGTAAAAAAATACTCAAGGATATAGATTTAAAAGTTAGAAAGGGGGAGATAATCGCTTTGATGGGTAGGAACGGGTCAGGCAAAACCACTCTAGTAAAACTCATATCAGCTCTATCGGAAGTCCATGAAGGAAAGATCAAGATATTTGATCGGGTCATGGACAGATCCAATAAAGTACAGCCTTATGAACTAGGGAAGAGGATAGGATATGTTTTCCAGAATCCAAATCACCAGATATTCGAGAACTCTTTAGAAGAGGAGATCAAGTTCGCTACTAAAAACTTCTCTAAAGGAGGAGCTAAGGCTAAGAAATGGCTGAAAAAGATAACCACTGAAGAAAACTTAGATGAAAAAACTCATCCACACACCCTGAGCTTCGGTCAAAAGAGAAGGTTGAATATCTATTCATCTTCCCCTCACGACCCAGAATTCGTGGTGATAGATGAACCCTTCTCCGGACAGGATCATCAAAATGCTCTCATGATAGCAAAGATAATGAATGATCTATGGAGGGAGGGAAAAACATTGATGATCGTCACTCACGATCTCGAATTTGCCAAAAAATTCTGCACAAGAGCTGTGGTCTTGAAAGATGGAGGGATCGTTTACGATGGAGAGCCAGATAGTTTGAAAAGTGTGAGTGGTGAAAATGAAAAATAAGATCAACCCCGTTGTTAAACTCATAGCACTGGTTATCGGTGCAGTGATGGTTTTCCTCATCGATTCAGTCATGATCCTAATTTCTTTTGTTCTATTATTGGTACTCCTTAAAGTGATCTACAGTGTCAAAGGACGTTTTGGCAGAGGTATCGTTTTTTTGGTCGTAGCTATATTTTTAGCCCAAGTGATATTCGTACCCGAGGGGGAGGTTATACTAGATCTATGGTTATTCCATATCACTTCGGGAAGCCTTATAAACGGCATTTTGATATCTGGTAGATTCTTTTCTCTTATCACTATGTCTTGGATCTTTGTAGGTACGACAGAACCTAGAGATCTCTCGTCTGCTTTATCCAATCTAGGTATTCCATATCGCTACAGTTTTTTACTGATAATCGCAATGAGGTTCGCACCGATATTCCAGTTCGAGTTGTCCAACGTGCAGCAAGCCCAGAAGATAAGGGGTTTGAAAATCGATAAGAATGTGAGGGGATTGATCCGATCAGTGAGGTTCACGACCATGCCTCTGTTATACTCAGCCATGTCGAAAGTGAACACTTTGGCTTCCTCCATGGAAGGTAGAGGTTTCGGAATGTACGACAAAAAAACATTTTTACATCCTATAAGATTCACATTATGGGATGCGGTGTTGATCATAGCACTTTTGGTCTTTAGTTTTAATGTATATTATCTAAACCTTCTTCTTTGATCTTGTCGCCCCACTTTTTCATAAGTTCTCCTTGAGAACTGTATTTTGAATAATGGAGTAGCGACTCAACTAACTTTTCAGTGATATCTACTCTTGGTTTCGATACTTTTGAGAAATAGATATCTAAAAAGAACTCTACCTGATTGAATTTTTCATCAGTGAAAGCAGGTCTCATACGGAGTACCGATGTACACATATCTCCGAGGTCTCTTAGAAAATCACCGGTCTGTGCCTCTTCGAAGTCTATCCCATAGATTTTGTCATCAAATAATATGAAATTGGCTAAGATACAATCCCCCTTTCGTTTGTCAAACCCGAATGACGTGTGAAATCTAGCTAACCACTCCGCTATACCGGAGAGGATTTTATCCACGTTTTCACGTGAATCAAAGATCTTTTTGCAGTTAGTTCCTGAGATATATTCGAGTATCAATGTGTCATCTTTGATATCGATGAGCTCAGGCACTCGGAGGCCTTTGTTTCTACACTCTTTGAGAAGAGTAAGTTCGGTTTTTAGATTATCCCGAAATTTTGGATCGAATTTTTTTACAATTAAATAATTTCCCTGGATTTCAACTTTATAGACCTTATTCTTTTTACTATCTAGAACCTGGACAACTTTCCAGCCATCAGGACCTGTCATCATACTTCGTTATGTGGAATCAAGTATATGTATGTTTATCGTAAAATTGTTCAGGGGACTAGCCAACGATATGACTCATCCCCTTAATTCGAAGGGAAGTATATTCCTCTGGGAATGGTTAAATAATTACAAGTGACTTCTAGAAAGATGAACGACTCTAAAGATGGATCACCGATACTCACCCGCTGCGGATATAGATGTGACCTATGCCTGGCATACAAAGAAAATATCAAGAGCTTTGAAGATAGGGAACGGATCAGCGATGGTTGGTTCAAGTACTTTGGATTTCGTATCAGTCCTGAAAACATAAAATGTGACGGATGTTTGACTTCGGATGAAGAAAAACCCCATCTTAACGATGATCCTTGTCCCGTCAGAAAATGTGTCTTAGAGAAGGGATTCGAGAACTGTTCCCGATGTGAAGATTATATCTGTGAAAAGCTCGATAGTCGCATGGTAGATAGAAGTGATCTTGGATCGATTTCTGAAAAGGATTACAGATGTTTCGTGAAACCTTACGAAAGTCGGGAAAGGCTTGAAAAACTGAGATAGGAATGCCAAAATTAATATATCTTTTATATATTATCATTATCATGGTAGGTGAAAAAATGGTTGAAAAATCAGTCGATATGCATTTTTTTGTAAAGGGGTGTGAACTATGAGTCCTTTGAGAGGCCCATTGAGAGGTGGTTCAGCAAGTAGAGATCCAATGGGTTATTTTGTAAGACGTATAGTCAGAAAACTCATCTTCATCATAGTAGCAGTCATCGTGATAGCGGTCTTGTACTTCATGGGCTATATCGGTTAGATCCTGATCCTTACCCATAACTATATAACATAGCAGCGGTAGCTCTATTTGAGATATACATAGCAGGAGGTGAATAGTACATGAAAGGAAAAGTTAAGTTTTATAATACCATGAAAAACTTTGGATTTATTGAACCTAATGAAGGTGATGAGGATTTATTCGTTCACAGAAGCGATATAGAAGGTAATTATCTTAAAGAAGGCGATGAAGTAGAGTTTGAATCGGAAGAGGGCGAAAGAGGCCCAAGAGCTGTCAACGTTAAGAAGCTCGATTAAGTAAATATTCTTGATTAAAATCGGATATCAAAATTTTTTCTTTTTTTCTATTTTTTTAGTAGTTTGTGCCGGCTATGGTAAAATTTCAGTAGTGCCCCAATAGCCCTCTCTTTTTTGCCACCCTTTCCAGATAACTGAAGATCAATATACCTGCAAACAGATAGGCGAATGAATTTATGAGCAATATTGAGTAGTCAAAAACAGAGAAATCCAAGAGTGACATACCACCTACCAGCATCCGGTTTATCAAAATATTTCCCCATGATATAGGTGTGATGTAGATTATGTAGTGGTTCGTAATAGATGGTAGCACTAAGAACAGTATGAACATGAATTGAAGTATTTGGTTACCCGCTTGGACTTTTTTGAAGACCAAAGAAAGACCCCCCATGATATAACCGATACCATATATCGAAAGGAGTGCAAGTCCAACTAGAACTACAACTCCTGGATTCAAGATCAAGTATTCTCCGGTCACAACCATCATCACCCCCAGGAATGCAGCGAAAAGCATGAATTGGAAGATAAATGATGCTATAACTCGATAAGCTGATATCCTCCTGAAACTAGAAGGAGTGAGGTAAAGTTGTTCCAGTGTCCCGTCTCTAGCTTCTTGAAGTAATCCCCATGACATCTCACTGTAAGCCATGGCGGCGAAAATCCACATGGCGAATCCAACGATAGTTCCTTGTAGGGTTTCAGTTCCAGCTTCGAAGCTCCTCAGTCCAAAAAACACCAGCATGAAAAGTATGAATATGCCGCCCATACTCATTAAAGTGTTAAGAAAGTACCTTCTCAGTTCGATGAAATGTTTTTTTACGATGGAGTAAAATATGATGTGCTCTTTCATCTTACCACCCCGTTCTCCTCGATTATGTTCATGAAGATCTCTTCCATGTGAGTATCTAGATTCTTGACCTTTTCCAACTCGATAGATCGTTCTTTAAGCTGATCAACGATCTTGTAGAATGAATTGGAATCGTTCAATACGACTTTCATGGTGGTTTTCCCGTTGATGTACCTCATGTCGGTAACGTTGTGTTCGTTTCTAATTTTCTGGAGTTGATGCTTTCCTTTTAGGATAAATTCGTAAAGGTGAACGTTGAAGACATTTCTCAGATTTTCTACAAGATCATCAGCTAAAACTTTACCTTTGTTGATGATTATAACTCTCTCACATACTTCCTCTACTACGTTCATATCATGGCTGCTGAGTAGTATGGTTTTACCTTCTTCTTCTGCCAGTTTCAATATAAAACGTCTCAACTCCTTTGAAGTCTTGACATCCAAACCTAACGTGGGTTCATCGAGCAGTAGAAAATCAGTCCCTCTGACGATAGCGCAGCTCAAGGCCAATTTCTGCTGCATACCACGTGATAATTTCCTAGCGGGAATATTTTCTTTTTCGACAAGATCGAACCGTTCCATCAGACTTTTGATCTCGGGTTCGACTTCTTTTTTACTCCTTCCGTGCAGCCCGGCGAAGAATTCTAGGTTCTCCCTGGTCGTCAACCGCCAGTAGATGTTCCTGTTACCTTCCAGAACAGCACTAGTGTTTATTACAGCTTTTCTGGTCTGTTTAACTGCATCGATACCGAATATGTTTATATCTCCTGCAGTAGGTTCAACCAGTCCACATATGCATTTGATGGTCGTTGTTTTTCCAGCACCGTTGGGTCCCAGGAATCCTACTACCTCACCTTCATCCACGGAGAAGGAAACCCCATCTACCGCCTTGGTTGATTCTCCTCTCCATTGCGGATATGTTTTCTCTAGGTTACTGACTTTCAATGCATAGGTTATAGAACTCACCTTCAGCGAATAAATCCTTTATCACTATGTGACCTCCTCACCCACCTAAATCTTTGATTTAGGAAGGTGTTTCCATCCCTTTGCTCGTATTTTATCATCTGGTTTTCGAGCTACCGATGAAAGTTCGCAAGAACGTCTTGCGAAGGTAGAACGTCCACCTGTTTTGTGGTTATCACCTACCTCACTAACTTGTCTCTCTACGGGTAGTATCCAGAGGTTAGGTCTTCAGTAGCGACTTCGAGTACGGTCACGGTACTCCTGATGTCAGAAGAGGCTTTCT
>CAYNQI010000026.1:0-14599 GCA_964399335.1 uncultured Thermoplasmata archaeon
TGATCTTCAGGAACAGTTTACGTTTATCCTCTATGACCTGTTCTCCTGTCAGGTTATCTAAAGCAAGTCTTCTAGGCGTGGTCGCGAAATGGCCTAAGCGAGGGTTGTCGAGGCGGGCGTTCAAGGCGTCGGCCAACGGTGCGTCAACGGTGAGTACAAGGTCGTGGTCTTTGACTCGGTCGTAGATCTGGTCTATAGTTAGTGATTTTTTTAAAGTTAGAGTGATCGGATCTCCCATGATGATCTTATGGAGATTGATGAGAGTGTATAAAGTAGTTATCGTGGAGGGGTGAGTGATTTTAAGTTTATTCAACTTCTAACTCTTTTATCTCTTCCACAACGTCATGGTAGAATTGGATGAGATCGTCTACATTATCATTTTCTAGTTGACAAATATGTCCCTTCCAATGAATATCCTTTGGATCGGGGAGTTTTGGATTTTTCTTTTTGAGTGGTAACACATATTCTTTAACTATTTCTCTACGTTTTTCATCAAATTTTTCCCGTAATTCTACATCTTCATAAAAAGTGGGATTGTTGAGAAAATTCGAGCTTCCATTTGACCAGAATCTATAAACTGACACGTTTTGATCCTCTGTTAATTTTACCCTTAAAGAAAATGACCAGTTTTCTCCTTTTCCAAAATCAATCTTACCTAAATCTTTTGTTGCCTCGTATATGGCTTTTACTTTTGAACAATCTTCCTAACCAACCTCTATTTCTAAATCCTCGAAGAATCTATCTTCATCACTTTTTTGATTCTTAGTATTATTTGCCTTTTCATTATCGGTATTTTTCATTGACATCGATTTCCACTTCCTATTTTTAAGTATAGGAATATAGTGAATAAAGTTACAGTACCTAAAATTTATTTCATAACCCATAAACATTATATCATTAATGGTGATAACAAATGTAACGAAAATAAAGGTGAGGTAATATGGTTGATATATTAGATATTGATGGATATACTTTCGATAAGGAAGTTTTACGACTGGCTGTTGAAGAATATGTAAAATTTAGAGGTACTGACGAACATACTGAAGATTACAAGTGGGAAATTTTTAAAGATTTAAACAAATGGTTAGATGAAAACGAATTAAATGAGGAAAACATTCTTGATTTTGTTAACTTCCTTAAAGAAAAAAATCCTAATACAGGTTCATTTACACATTGGAGCGATCTTGATGATATAGCTAAATTTACAGAAGAGAATATTGAAAAAACACTAGATTTATTCAAGGAGTTATATTATGGTAAAGATGATCTTGAAGATAGAATTTCAAAGTTCAGAGATGAAATAAAAATAGGTACACCTGCCTTTGGTTATTTGCTAGCTGCCTTTAATTATGAAAAATATGCACCTATAAAAGTTGGTCTTTTTAAGAAGTTTATGGATCATTTTGTAGACATGACTCCTAAAAATATAGGTTCGTTTTCTATTGATAAAAAGTATTCGTTCTATGTTCTATTTTGTGAGAAAATAGGTGAATTCTTAGAGGAAGAAGGGGTGATCGAAAAGGCAACAGCTTTAGCTGCACAAGATTTTTATTATACTATTGAAGCCTATGAAGATATTAAATTAGAATCCATATTTTTGAAATATATCTGGAATTTTGACCAAAAATTCAGTGAGTTTAAGAAAGATTCAGAGTTATTGATCCGTGAGATAGCTACATTGCCTACAGATTTTCTTCAAGAAAAGAGAGATTTTTGTGCGAATGATGAAAAGATAAACAAAATAAGATATATTACATTAGATAAGTTGATAAAAGAAGAAGATGTAGATATAGAAAAGATAGCCACCGATGTAAATAGTGATTACGAAAAGAATATTTTGCAAAATTGGACGAATTTTACCATTCATTCTCAGATTTATTACGACTTTTTTAAGTATAGATTGTCTAGATACTTTGAATCAATCAGTGAATTTCTCACTAGCAACATTGATATTGAAAGTTTAGACTCCAATATCGTGACATTCCAAGGTTCACGGAATAGGCCAACAGTTGAACCTTATATACTTATTTATCCTGAGGAAAAGGGTAGTCATAGAGATAGTTATCAATTCTTTTTCAGGGTCTTACCCAAAAAAATAGAATATGGTTTGAGTCATGGTGAGAATATTGATGATAGTGAGTTTAAGGAGAAATATGTTGGTGAGATTAACGAGGTTGATGAAAATAGTTTAAAACGGATTGTTGAAAGATATAATCAGATAATAGATGAATTCAAAGAATTGAATCAACTAGATCTAGAAGTGGATGATGATATAAGATGGTATATCGACAAATATAAAGAACTTCACGATTGGAAAAGCGATTTAGAGAAAAGAAAGAAATTCCAAGATAAATATAGAAAGATATTTGATCCTGATAATATTGATGAACTCGATAAAGAAGATGTTTTCTCTTTTTTAAAGGAATCATTTTGGCCTGGTCTTGAAAGGAGTAAAAATAAAATCACAGAAGACATGGAAAAATTACGAAAATCAATTGAGTACCTTCTTGATGATAACGAAGACTTAATAGAAAGATTGAACAACATTGTCGACAATTCAAAAAGTGAATACTGGATAAGAGGGATGGGTAGGAATCTATCTACCGGAATCATTAAACTAATGGATGAATCCGATGAATATGGAGTCTTCAATGAAAGAGCAACTACAGCTATGAAGAAACTTGGTATATATCCTGATGATATAACTTCTTCGATGAGTACTGGTGAAAAATACGTCAAAATTAATGAGGTCTTGAAAAAACTGAATAATATGGGTTTAGAAGGTATGTGGGATGTTGATTATTTTGTCTATTGGTTGGATGAAAACTATGAAAAACTAGCAAAAAAGAAACAAAAACATAAAGAAATTGATATCCCAGCAGAAATTGAAGAAATTTTTAATGAAGTATTCAAAGACAAAAGGCTAATTGTGCCTGCTTTTAATCATTTCAAGTTGGTTTTTAATGAGATCAAAGGTAAAAAGGATATCGGGGATAAAGTAGCAACTACGTGGAGAAAAAGTGATGATATGATATCAATCAACATAGGGAATTGGAAGATATTTAGTATCGCCAGAGATCAGGATCAATATCAATGTGCTATAGCAGCTGATTTAGACGTGTTATATGAGGAATATGATAGTTGGCCCGAATTCATTGAAGAATATCGTGAATTTAAAGTGGGTAAGAATCATAAGTTGATCAAATTTGAATGGCATCCAGATATATTTGAGAAACATTCTAGTTTGAAAGAAGCAATGAAAAATTCAACCAATTATGCTTTTGACTATTTCAATAGTAGTGCATATACAAACCATCAACATGAAGGTCTTTTTGAATTCTTCACTGATAAAGATTATGAACAACCTATTCCAGAAGATATACACGCTGTAGAAGAGGAAACCAATTACTTCTGGGTTACTGCAAATCCGAGCATATGGAGAGTTTCTAAAATTGAAGATGGGAAAAGTGTATTCTATAATGCATATAATAGAAAAGGTAACAAAAAAAGGATCTTCGAGTCATTTGAAAAGGCAAAAGCAGGGGACAAAGTATTGTTTTATGAATCTACACCTGTTAAGAAAATTGTCGCCGAAGGTGAGATTGAAAAAGGTATGCACTATAAAAAACAAGAGGGGTTTGATGAAGCAACAAAAGGTATTTCCATAAAATATTGTGAACCTATAAATGATATATCTTGGAAAGAGATTACTGATGTTTCAAAACTTGAAGACTCCGCTCCAGTGAAGAATAGCGCTAGAGGTAGTATATTTGAAATTTCCAAAGATGAATATGATGCTATTTTGTCTTTAGAAGAAAATATACAAGAAATTGAAAGAACTAAGGAAGAGATCTTGCTCGAAAAGAATAATGCGGAACTAGAGTTCGAAGATATCGATTTCACTGAAGGATTACATTTCCCTAAAAAGACTAGAAGAGATATAATCCAATCTGTTAAAGCCGCTCTAAAATCTGGAAAAAATATCATATTAACGGGACCTCCTGGAACAGGGAAAACGAAGATAGCTAGAAACATCGCTAAATTGATGGAGGATAATTGTGAATGTGTGGATGGATTCACATTCACGACTGCAACAGCTGACTGGACCACCTTTGATACTATGGGTGGTTATCATCCTCACAAAGAAGATGGTTCTCTGTGTTTCAAACCTGGTCTGTTCTTAAAATGCTTCAAGGAAGATTTCAAACCTGTAAATAAATGGCTGATAATCGATGAGATAAACAGGGCTGATATCGACAAAGCATTTGGACAATTATTTAGTGTATTATCAAAGGACGATGTGGAATTACCATTTACTGATGAAAGTGAAAGATCTATTTCAGTTGTATCGATAAACGAAAAAAACGATGAGATCGAATATAAAGACAACAACTACTACGTAACACGCAATTGGAGGCTACTTGCTACCATGAACACCTACGATAAAGCTTCGCTTTATGAGATGAGCTACGCATTCATGAGACGGTTCGCTTTCATCGATGTAGGTGTTCCTATGGAACAGATCAGTGATGATTTGATTATAGAATATATCAAAAAATGGGATGATCTTGAAGTTGATGAGGTTGAAAATTATCTTGATAATCTAAGCCGTGTTTGGAAAGTTTTGAATGATGGTAAAAGGTCCATCGGCCCAGCTATCATAAAGGATATGTTACTATTCTTAAAAGAATCAGGTGATGGAGAAGGTCTAGTGAACGCATTGAAACTATATGTTTTACCTCAGATGGAGGGTATGATAAAAAGTGACCAGGAAAAGATATTCCAAGATTTGATACAAGAGATTGGTCATCAAGATGAAATAAAGAAAGTAGCTAAGGAGAGATTTGAACTTATATTGAAAGAAAAGAAAGAAGGCGAATAAAGATGAGCAAAACTCCTCAAGACGAACTACTAGAACCTGTTGCATCAGAGATGGTGAGTTTTCTAAGAAATGGACTAATTAACCCAGAATTTATTGAAAATAATCTAGAGTTTAAAGGTATCGATAGGATACAGGATCTAAAATCTATCTTGAGGATACATTTCGTATTATCTGAACCTGTAGTCAACTTTTTGAAAGAGTTACCTAGAAGGATTAGAAGGATCAAAACAGAATCAAAGAAAAACGTTATCAGGAGGAGAGGTGAAATAAGAGGACGGATAAACTGGAGCAGAACGGTCATCGACCAAAGATCTCAGAACGACCGTTCAATATTCATATGTCAGAACCCTTCTAAGAATTACAACGTATCTGAAAACTTAGTTTTGAAAAAATTGTTATCGATCATCTATGTGGTGTTGGATAGTGATCTAGAAACACCGCTTGAGAAGAATTACACTTGGTTGAAAGGGTTAAAGGATGAAGAAGATCTGGTAACCTTTCTAAAAAACATATATCGTAGAAATGTACACGTGAACAGGATAAAAGATCCGGAAGAATACCAAGTTTCTGAAAGGGATACATCTATTGCAGAAAATTCTAGAAAAGAACTTTACAAAGAGGCAGCTTATCTGTTTATAAAATACAAGAAACTGATGGGTGGTGAATATGAGAAAAAAGAGTTGGAAGAACTGTTGAATGAAACATTGATCATCCCAGGAGATGCACCAACATTGTTTGAATTGTATGCAGTGTTCAAACTCCTCCGTAAAATCGGAGAGGACTTCGAAATTAAAAAATATGTAGAAGGGAGTTCAGAGATCGCTCTATTTGAAAAAGATGAAACTAAGGTTCTAGTTTATCACGACTCGACTGGTGGTATGAATTTCTATGAGAGTATATTGAAATTAAGACAAAAGAAATCAGATATCAAATACCTTGAGAGATTTAGGAAAGCTACGTTGGAGTATGCTGATCTAGTAAAGAAGCTGTTAGATGAAGAAAAATCTTCTATCTATGGAGGTCGACCTGATCTTTTGATAGAGCATTATGAAAGTGGTGAATTGAAGAAACTCGTTATCGGTGAGGTCAAATATTCGGACCAAAAGTCAAAATTCAAGGAAGGTTTAAAAGAGTTGATAGATTACCTCTATTTTGCAAGGGAAGGAGACGATTATGTACTGGATAACCTAGAAATCGAAGGTATTTTGGTCGTTGACAAGAAGGGATATTTGGGAAGTAGTAAGTTAGAAGAAAATAAAGTTATAGGAGACTTACCATTCAAATTGGAAATATATGATACTGAGGAACTGAAAGGGATAGGATGAGTCTGGATCTAATGTAAGTGATATAATATGGTCAAAACAACATCTAATCAGTTTAGAGAATTGAAAAGAAAATTAGCTAATGGGAAAGTCAGAGAGAACGAAAAGTTATGGAATTTTTTGATCGCTTCAATCCTAGATAAAAAAAACAATAAATCAAGATATATCAGAAAATTCACAGATGATTTAGTTACTGAAGATGGATTCGATATCTGGTTCGAGTCTCAGCCATTACCACCTCGTGAGGATGAGGGTAACACAGCTTTAGACTTCTCTTTTGGAGACATTAAAAGAAGAGGTGATACTAAATCAGGTATCGAATACGATCCTGTTGAAGACTCATTCGTGTGTTTTGTAGAAGGAAAATTGTTCTCTGACTGCAGTACTAGAGTACGTAAAGATCCCTTGAGGAACCAGCTCATCAGAATCATAGAGAATTTACTATGTTTTCAAAGTAAAGGTAAATTCCCAGATAAACTGTATTTTACTCTACTTACACCTAAAATATTCAAAGAAAACAAAAGATCGAAGTTGTATTCTTATAAAATGCAGGAATATTGGGATGAAGAAAGTGATACTATACGGAAAGACAATATCTTAAGAGATATCGATTCCTGTAGGAACGAAAGAAGGAATCAAACAGATTGGAGATATCCTGATATCGAGGGGAGGCTGGATAGGCTGAATATAAGTTGGGTGACCTATGAAGAGATACTAGCGGAAGAATTTGATATGGATGGGTTAGATTTGACTGATCTAGAAGAGAGGGAGTTAGAGGGATTTAAAGGTGAAATGGAGAGAAAGATAAAGGAGATAAGAAGTTAAGTATCAAAAAAGGTCAATAATTTGGATCTCCGATAATCAGTAAATAACCTAGATAGAAGCCTGGATGAAAAGGGATTTTGTATCGGGTACAGATGTTTTGCTCGACATACACAAAAGACCAAAATAATTAATTAATACCTATGTATATACCTATGTGTTATGAAGAAGAACACCATGTTGACGTTGGAAAAGAACGTAATAGAGACCGCTAAAGCATTGGGGATCAATCTTAGCCAGGTTGCTGGTGAAGCGTTAAAAAAGAGACTTGAAGAAAGGTTACGTCCTAGAGGACAAGGTATCGTACAGATCCCAAAGACAGAAAAAGTGATATTGAAAAATATAGGTCCTTTTCAAGGCGAAAAAGAGTTCGAGTTTTCAGATGGTATGAACGTGATAGTAGGAGCTAACGGTTCCGGAAAAACAACTATCATCGAATCTATCAGAGCAGTTTATGGTGATCAAAGACCCCCTACCAAGAACGAGTTTGTAGAAGATGATGAGGATGCTTGGATCAAAGTGGTTCCCATGGACGGAGAGATCAAAAGAGACATCTCAGAGGTGGGTCATAGGTTAACCGAAGGTGACTTTACTCATAGGATCGATTTTGAGAGGTTTGATAGCTTGACTGAGGTGATCAAAGAGAGGATGAGTCACAATGCAGGTATGGATTTTAGGGGGCTTTCTGAAGGTGATAGAGTGTTCAGAGAGATAGTGTTCCAGTCCATGGCCACTAGACCTAACGAATGTTATGTGAATGATGGGGCTCTAGCAAGGTTGGATGTCAAAATCAAGGAAATAGTCTTGGACATGTTACGTCAACAGGACATCCAAGTGATACTCACTTTCCCTTCTATAGACAGGGAGGATGAAAGGATATACTCAGAGGATCACAACATGGTTGAGATTGGAGAGAGGAGGTCGTGAAACATTTCCATTTTCACCGACCCCTTGATTAAATTTATAAGTAGAGTGAAAGAAGTGATATATTTCCCGGAAGCGGGAGAAAAATATGGAGTTTGAAAAGTAGGAGAGGTAGATAAGATGAGTAGAAGTCCAGAAAAAGAAGCGAGGAGAGAAGAGTTCGATAGAAAGAAGTTGAAGCAGTTGGGTATGGATAAGGATTTTGACGAGGTCGAGATATTCGAGAACAATTACGAGTATCTTAGGGCAATGACCATGCTTGGAAGAAGTATGATTTTAGAGGCTCGATATATGACCAGATATCCATCTAGAGATAGATTCGAAGAGAAGTGTGAAGAATATAGTAAGATCTACAAGGGTCTTGAGGAGAAGCGTGAAGAGTCGGAAGAAGAAAGAGGTGAGAAATTCAAAGCTACGAAATTCCTTGAAGGAGAGGGTTTTGACGAGATCGAAAAGGGAGCTATCAAACTAGCTTATGCCAAGAAAGGTGTCGGTATCAAAGCTTCTAATCCAACGGTAAGAGGGGATGTGCTGATCCATGCACTCAAGATGATATCTGATCTTGAGGTTGAAGAGATAAGATCCTATCTTACGATCGGTTCTAAGTTGATGAATGAAGGTTATTTAAGATCCCACCGTAGAGGTAGTCTTAGAAATCATGAGGGGCTGGAGATGAGGAGTTTCATCATAACTAACTCAACGGTGAATTCGATACTTGAAAACGAGAGCATCGATGTTGAAGAAAGGGATATCACAGGTTTAAGTAGAAAAAGGCATGAAAGAGATAGAGGTGAGAATATCTTGGAGCCGGTTGAAACCGATATCACACTTTCTGATGTGGTACTTCCAGAAGAAATAAAAGAATCCGTTGGAGCTATAATGACGGAGAAAAAGTACGAAGAAAAGTTCTACGATGAATGGGATATGCAGAGTGTCGTAGGTAATAGAAGAGGGTTGAACGTGCTCTTTTCCGGACCACCTGGAACCGGCAAAACGATGACTGCCAAGGCCCTCAGCAACCATCTAAACCAGGAACTATACATCATCAGGTTCGAGGAGTTGGTGAATGTCTGGTACGGTCAGACTGAAAAGAACGTGAAAAAGTTGTTCGAAAAACTCGATGAAAACGGAGGTATCATACTTTTAGACGAAGCTGATGCGATACTGAAAAAGAGGAGTTCTAACAGAGGGGGAACTAGTGCCACTGAGAACCGGATCGTCAATATATTTCTACAGGGGATGGAGGAACACTCTGGTGTAGTCGTGATGACTACGAATCTAGCAGTCAACATGGACAGCGCTTTGAACCGAAGGATCGATCTAAAAGTAGAATTTCCTGTACCGGATGCTGAAGCAAGAGAAAGTATCTGGATGTACCATCTACCAGATAAACTGCCTTTAGGAGATGATGTCGATCTTAAGGAGCTTGCTGAGAGGTATGAATTCACTGGTGGAAGTATCAGGAACGCAGCTTTCAATGCAGCAAGGAACGCTCTGCATGCAGAGAGAGATGTTGTAACTAAAGAAGACTTCAATGCCGCTATCAAGAAAGAGAAGGAAGGAGAGAAAGCAATGAAGTACTCCCTACAGGACGAAGGCGGGGAGATGTTGAAGGGCTACAAGTAGATGATTAAGAATAGTTAGTAGGGCATAAATGTATGCATAATATGACATGTAATAGAAAAACATAAATAGCACATACCGACATAACTCTATTTGTGGTATTATGGCAAGAACGACTGTTCGGGTTCCGGATGAATTAAAAAGGGAGATGGATAAGATGAATGAAATAAATTGGTCTGAATTTGTTAGAGAAAAGATTAAAGAAAGAATATATCTAACAAAACCGACTGAGAGAAAAATAGAGAGATTCATAAAGAGATATGGAAATGATTTAAAAAAATTATGGATACTCCATATATTATCTGAAGGGATCCCTAAAAAGGATGCATATAACATAGCTGAACTCATCTTTGGTGAAGAAGTTGATGAAACTGTCGATAATTTAGAAAAGGAAATGGAAGAATTAAATATTAGACAAATCCATAAAAGATTAAATGAAGGTTCTTTAGTTAGGGATGCCCTACAAAGAGAAATAAATCTAATGGGCATCGAAAATATAAAAAGAAAGGTGAAAAACGATATTAAAAACTCATCTAATGAAGTAAAAAACGGGATAATTTTACTTTGCTCATATGTTGAAGATAATTTTGATAGAGACCGATGCACCATAAATTTAGATGGATTTGAACGTACTTGGAAAATATATGTTGGACAAAATGTTGATATGAATGATTTGTTATCTACGGGTATAGTTTACAAGTATTTTTATTCATCAAACGCTTATGGATATTGGACACTAAGAGTTCCTAGATATGGATTAGATATTTTAGAAGAAATATACCATGGAAACGGTATAAAAGAAGTAAGTTACAATAAACCTAGTTATTCAACGGTTAAAAATTTGTTAAATAACGATGATAATAGAGAGTTTATTAAGTGGATGGAAGGTTCTAGGAAGTACGTTAAAGAGTATGAGGAGGAAAAAGAGTTGAAAAGAGAATTTGATGAGACAAATATAGATATCTCTATTGAGGATTTTAAGAAGATTCGAGAAGACTTAATAAAAAAAGATGTTTTGGTAATAAATTATAATCCTCATCGAAGTAATACTGGGAGAAGAAATAGTAAGCCTGCAAAGTGGCGTTATGAATTTACAAATTCAGCTTTAACTCATATTGCAGATATCCTCATGGAAAAATTTAGTGAAATGGAGTTTTAGGCTGGGATACACATGGCTTGGTTATTGGATATATATGAAAGTGGTAAACTGATTCTAACACCAGATATGATCTGCCCAAATTGTGATACCTTGATTGCATGTAAGAAACACAAATGGGCTTACGATAATTGGTTCATATGGTGGTATAAAAAAAAATTCGGTGAGGTTCCTGAAATTAATGATTATAAAAAGAGGAATAAAAAAACTAAAAACGAAGAAGTCGGTTATATAGATTTAAAACAAAATACTTTGAATCAATTTGATAAGGGTAAAAAAATAAAGCTAATGTTCGTTTTAGAAAGTCCAAATGGAAAAACAAGCTATTTTTATAACTTGGATGGAGATCAAACTGGAGTGACTGGTAGATTAATTTCACCTTTAGAATATAATATTCCTAGCTATCCTTCTAATATTAGTGATAAAAAAGAGCGGATACGTCATTTCATAGAGTATGGATACCTACTCACAGACTTATTTCACACCCCTCTCAACAATGTAGATAATGTCATGGAACATATTGACCGATTAAAAGATGAAATTGAAGAGATAAATCCGGATAAAATAGTGATCATGTTACCAAAAAAGACATTCGATAAAAAAAATATGGAACTTTATATTGAATTGATAAACAAAAATCTAGGCGGAAAACCAATAGACAATAATGATGATTTCATAGATAAAGAAATAAACATAATCCAAAAGCTGATTAGTTGTATAAAAGATGAAATTGAAATTAAAGCTGCTCCTTTCCCTGCTACTCAAGGTAGCCTACCTGATGAATGGAAAAAAAGAGATACCTATAGTTTTTCTGACTGGGTTAAAGAAAACAAAGATTGGTTAGAAATCGAGGAGGAATAGTGATATTATGAAATTCGTGCAAGAAAAAGAAAATATGAAAATAGCTAGAAGTTCCTTTAAAGATATCGAAAAGGCAAAGGTGAAAGTAGATTTGACTGACATCGGATTATCTTCGATTGATGAAATGAAAGAGTTGAAGGGATCATCAGCTAGGAGAACTGGAGATCGGACCTGTTCGCTTTGTTCTGGAGAAAAGTTGTTAGAAATGTGTTGGAGGACTTGAAGGAGGCCATTGATATGGGGACTACTACAGCGATAATACATATCGGTAGGGAACATCAATTCCATTCAGGTATCAGAACGGATCTTATGGTATTGTTGAGTGAAAACGATGCGCCTTACTTATCTCCTTTCAAACCAAAATATCAAGAAGATTCCATGTGTTACAAATTGTGCGAAAGTCCTAAAGGTGGTTTTATCCCGGACCTTAAAGATTGGTTTGGAAGTGACCCGATGTTTTCTCATCCGATAACCGATATGCTGTTGACTTTCCAATGGGAACGATCTGAAGCATCGGGTGAGATCGAAAAGATAATTGAGAACGTAGACTGCGACTGGAAAGATTATGTATGGTGTGAAGGAAGGACAGACCCGAAGAAGGAAAAAGATACTAGGGAACGGACTCAGTTGGATAAAGCCAGGGATCTTATGAGAGAAAACAAGTTCGACGGGAAGATAGTCATAACTATACTGAATGGGATCTCTTTAGAGGCTACCAAAGGCATCAAAAGAGATGCTAACAGATTAAAAACAGATGTAGTGATCTTGGATGAAAACGAGATCGGAGAAGTGTATTAGGTGATAAAAGATGACAGATAATGGGCATAGTGATGAAGAAGAGCGCGGGATGATATTATCCCGCTTCAGCAGTGATGTTGTTCAGCAGGCTATAGATGCAGGGATATTGGATGAGGATTTACTAGATGTTGAGGACCCAGATGAACGTGGTGATAGATATATCAAGGCATACAGGGAGATACCTCGGATCTTGGACGATCGAGAGAAGATAGAGGAATTCATAAATCGAGAAAAGGGATACGTACCCTCATTTCCCTGGTTCTGGGGCGAGTACTATCATGTAAGTATGAAGGGGGATAAAAAAATCGTCAAAGAGAGAAAGGCATCCCAGGAGAGAGAGAGATTCAAAGAACGGATCGGATCACTCATCGATACAGAGGGAGATTACATTAGTCTACTCAATAGTATTCTGGAAACCGGTGTCGAAGTAAGAGACTTATTCGAAGTTAGTTTTCCCCTACGCGATGGAAAACTGGTTTATGCTTCTACCGGAACAAGGTATATTTTTGAGACCGGTGAGGATGAGTGGTCTCGCTCCCTGAAAGTTTCGTCGATATTTGAGCACAAAACGGATCGATACGAACGTTTGTTTGAAATAGAAGGCTTTGTAGCATTCGAGGATTATTATGTTGGTACTCCCCTCGAGATGGGTTATAAGGTGTTCATCGCCAGGGAACTCCTGCCACTGATTTACGAGGTTTTGGATGGGACAGAAGAGATGAAGATCCATGAAGAAAGGTTCGTGGTGAGTGAGGAAGAGATGGAAAAAATACCCAACGTATTATCAGATACTTTAAATAACCATCCTCAGACTAATAAAATGAACCTAAAGATACCTCAAGATCCAATAAATGTTGATATAGGTTGGTTTGAAAAATATATAGGACCATTCACCGATGGAAATGTATCCCTAAACGGTGATGAAATCTCTCGAAAAACAAAGAAGATGATCCTGAAACAAGGAACAGCCATTGCAAGTTATCTATGGAAAAGAAATGATTGGAAAGAAGAACTAAAGCAAACTATTGAATGGCCTCAATTCCTGAAATTTTGTAGTAAAAATTATATGATCTTTCTTAAATGGTGGGAAGGGGAACAGGATTGGGATGATAGTATTCAAGAGTTCATCGATAAATTAGAACAACACTACTATTAGACAAACGACTTTGATAATTGTAGATGGCTGTGAGGCTTTTAAAAGTCATCATGTACTCGAACTGGTTCTTATTGAGTGTAGAGTAGATGGAAAAAGGAAGAGAAAAATGTTCCGAAAGGATGATATTTAAAGAGATGTTAAAGATAGTGAAAGAGGATAGATAACATGAATAGATATAGAGAAATGAAAATAAAGACAATAGCTGATGCGTATGATATTAGATATGATGAAGAAGACGATATTGAAGAATTGGAAAAAAAAGTTTATGAAAAAGGGAGAGAAAAAGTAGATCTTATCTTTATTGCTGAAAGTCCTCCTGAATATTCTAAGATCGAGAATTATTTTTATTATGTAGAAGATGGTGCTTCGGTTAATGGTATAACATCTAATCTTATAAAACGATTAGAAGAGAATGTATATAAAAACGGGAAAAACGATGATGGAAATGAAGACAAAATATATAGAATCAAAAAATTTCTTAATAAAGGTTACTGGCTCGAGGATATATTTCCCAAACCCATGGATTGTATAAAAGAGAAAGAAGCGAAGAATAGGGTCGGCGAGTTAAAACATTTGATCGAAAAGTTAGATCCTGATAAAATCGTTATGTTTTTACCTAAAAAAATATTCAAACATAAATCTATGGAAATATTTTGTAATGAAATCGGTATCGAGTATCAATATGATAATGATGAATTCAACCTGATCAAAATGCAGGAAAAATTATTGTCAAAACTTTTAGACGATACTATAGCTTCAAAATTGGCACCGTTTCCAGGGCAAGGTGTACCCAAAGTTTGGAAAGAAAAAGGATATGTTTCATTTAAAAGATGGGTCGAAGACGACGAGACTAAAGAGAATGTAAAATTTTTAACGATTACTGAAGAAGATCTAAAGACGATGAAAGGATAGTAAAAAGATCAGGATTGGAATTAAGGAGGATATATTATTTATATTTAAAAAAATTCTAGAATCATCTAGAACTAAAAGTTCCAATTAAAAAAATTAAAGGGGAATATCCCCTAAGCATACATGTTCGAATTATCGTCGTCGTC
>CAYNQI010000027.1:0-13346 GCA_964399335.1 uncultured Thermoplasmata archaeon
TGTTTATTGAAGAGAATATACCCGCACTAATTTATGCGGAAGGAGAGTTTGGAAGAATCGACGGTAAAACAGCCAATGGTCTGGTTAGGTTTTCAAAAAAATATGATATAGTTGGTGTGATCGACAGTACGATAGAGGAAAAATATGCACATGAGGTAGTTGATCATGTGAAAAAGGAGATACCCATCTTTTCGAGCATTGAAGACGCAATGGGTAAATTGGATAGAAAACCAGAAGCGTTCATCAACGGTATCGCTAGGGATGGGGGTGGTTTTCCATACGATAGGAAAGACGTTTTCTTGGAAGCCATGGAGAACGGTATGGATATAGTACATGGGTGCCATGATCATATTTCCCAAGAAGAAGAGTTCAAAAAGAAAGCCGAGGAACACGGTGTAGAAATCTGGGATACTAGAAGAGAACCTGAAAATCCACACTTTTTCACCGGAAAACTAAGAGATATCGACTTTCCACCAAGGATATTGATCTCAGGCACCGATTGTGCCATAGGTAAAAGAACCTTTAGCGCAGAATTATTCAAAGAACTACAAGATAGAGGCTACAATCCTATTTTTGTGGCTACTGGCCAAACTGGGATAATACAGGGTGCTAAATACGGATTCCCATTGGACGGTATCCGTGGAGACTTTTTGAGCGGTGAAGCTGAACACGTGATCTGGAAGGCTTCCACGGAAGAAGATGCTGATGTGATAATCATCGAAGGGCAGGCCTGCATCGCACATCCCCAGGGAGGTAATCCCCTAGCTTTGATGAAAGGTGTACATCCCCACGGTATCGTACTTATACATGCACCGGGAAGGAAAGAAAAAGACGGGCTGCCAGATTTTGATCCTCCAAATATAGATGAAGAAAAAGAAACAATCGAATTCTTTTATCCAGACTCGATCATATCTATAGGGATCAATCATGAGGGCGGAATCGATGTTGATGAATATATCCGTAAGTATGAGGAGAAGTACGAGGTACCCGCCGAAGATGCTTTAAAGAACAGACCTACTAAAACAGCGGATATTATAGAAAATAATTTTATATTGAAACATAAGAATAAAGATTGAGTAGGAGTACAATGTCAGATATCAAGTACATCCTCTATGAGGATATAGAATCAGATGAAAAATTTAACGATATCGCATATCTACTTCATCGATATCTGCATAAATTCATCTCTGAAGATGCTCTAAGAGAGGATCTGAGCTACTGTATCAAGAATGGTAGAACCATGGTTGCTTTCTATGAAGAGGAGTTGATAGGGGCAGTAACCGGTGTATACACGCCCTTCTTCGACAAGTTCCATATCGCTCATCTAGCTGTAGAAGAAAAATTTCAGGGACAGGGTATAGGCAGTGAACTTGTTGAACGAGTCATACCAGAAGACATGTCTCCTTCAGTACACCTGAACACTGATAATCCAGGTATCGAAGATTTTTATAAAAAACTCGGTTTTCAAGCGACTCATATACGTTACAAAAGGATCCGATCTAAGGAGCAAAAACCCAGTGATTAAAAAAAGAAAAAGGTTTTCAGTAACCGTCGACACCTTCGTCAACGGCTAATTCATCTTCTATTACAACCTGAGCTGCAGCTATCCTTGCAACAGGTACCCGATAAGGTGAGCAGCTCACATAATCCAGTTTGTTTCTATAGCAGAACTTTACAGAACTCGGTTCTCCACCGTGTTCACCACATATACCAACACTGAGATCCCCTTTGGTCTTCCTTCCTTTTTCAGTCCCGATTTGAACCAATTGACCGATACCGTCCTGATCCAATACCTGGAATGGGTCTTTATCGATTATCCCTTTATCTAAGTATTCGGGGATGAATGTTCCAACGTCATCTCTACTGAACCCAAGACCCATCTGGGTAAGATCGTTTGTACCGAATGAGAAGAAATCAGCCTCTTCCGCTATTTTATCTGCTGTCAAAGCTGCCCGTGGTATCTCTATCATCGTACCGACTTCGTAATCAACTACTGTATTCTCACTGAATACATCCTCTGCAGCAGGAGTCACTATCTCATCCTTGATGACCTTTAGTTCTTTAACGTTTCCGATCAACGGCACCATTATATGCGGTTGAGCGTCGATGCCTTCTTCCTGTGCTTCAGAAGCAGCCTCTAGAACAGCTTTAACCTGCATCTTGTATATCTCTGGATAAGTTATACCTAGTCTGCACCCTCTGTGCCCCAACATCGGGTTGGCTTCTTTCAACCGAGCTACTCTTTTCTGGATCTTATCCACTTTTACACCTAACTTTTCTGCTAGCTCTCTTTGAGCTTTCTCATCTGTCGGGGCAAATTCATGAAGTGGTGGATCCAGTAATCTTATAGTTAAAGGATACCCATCCATAACTTTGAACAATTCCTTGAAGTCCTGTTTCTGCATGGGCATTAACTCATCGATGGCTTCCTGCCGGTCATCCTCATCTTCAGCTATGATCATCTGATGGACAACTCCCAAACGTTCAGGATCGAAGAACATATGCTCAGTTCTGGTCAGTCCGATACCTTCGGCACCGAATTCTAACGCTTTCTGAGCATCCTCTGGGGTATCTGCATTTGTCCAAACACCCATCTTTCTGATATCGTCGGCCCAACCTAGAAGTTTTTCAAACTCTTTGGTAAATTTTGGTTCTATCAAAGGTGCTTCACCTAAAATGACATCGCCAGTAGTACCATCTATGGTGATTATGTCATCAGCTTCGACTCGTATATCACCGACTTTAAAGTACTCGTTTTCAAGATCGATATCGATCTCCTCTGCACCTGCTACACAAGGCTGACCCATACCTCTAGCTACAACAGCTGCATGACTTGTCATTCCTCCTCTACTTGTCAGTACTCCGCGTGATGCTGCCATACCATGTATATCATCAGGTGTGGTCTCGGACCTAACTAATATTATATCTTCACCGTCATCACCCCTTAAGGCGGCTTCATCCGTATCGAAAACAACTTTCCCGGAAGCTGCACCAGGTGATGCGTTCAATCCGCTTGTGATCTTTTCAACATCTGCTTCGGGATCGATCTGTTCGTGTAATATTTTCTCGATCTGTTCCCCTTCAACCCTTAATAGAGCCACTTCCTTACTGATAATATCCTCTTCCACCATATCATGAGCTATCTTGACAGCTGAGTTCGGTGTTCTTTTACCGGTCCTGGTCTGTAAAATATATAACTCTCCGTCTTCGATGGTGAATTCAAGGTCCTGCATGTCTTTATACTCCTCTTCCAATATCTGGCAGACCTCTTCTAACTCATCATGTATATCAGGCCAAATATCTTTTAAGTCATCGATATGAAGAGGTGTTCTTATCCCAGCAACTACATCTTCACCCTGTGCATTTCGAAGGAATTCACCATATATCTTGTTCTCACCGGTTGATGGATCTCTTGTAAAGGCTACTCCACTACCTGAATTATCTCCGGTGTTACCATAAACCATTGCCTGGACATTAACCGCCGTACCCATATCATGTGGAAGATCATTCAAATCCCTATAACGGATCGCCCTAGCATTATCCCATGAAGAAAAAACTGCTTTAGTAGCTTCCATGAGCTGTTCCCATGGATCATCTGGGATATCTTCAACGAATTTCTTGTATGCTTCGCATACCTCTTTCATCCCTTCAGCATCCAGGTCTACATCTTTTTCTACACCCCTTTTATCCTTTATCTTATCGAATTCCTTCTCAAATTTACTGTGTGGGATACCCCTAACAACTTCACCGAACATGTTGATGAAACGACGATAACTATCATAAGCAAATCTTTCATCGGTCTTTTCCATCAAAGCTTTTAAACTTTCATCGTTCAGACCTAAATTCAATACCGTATCCATCATACCAGGCATGGAAACAGCTGCTCCGGATCTGACCGATACAAGTAATGGATCTTCAGAACCCCCAAATTCCTGATCCATCTGTTCCTCTAATCCTTTCATCTTCTCCCTCATCTGGACTTCGATTTCTTCTGGGAGTTCTGATTCTCTTAAATATGTCAAACAAGCTTCAGTCGTAACTGTAAAACCAGGAGGAACGTTCAATCCTATAGATGTCATCTCAGCGAGGTTTGAACCCTTACCACCTAACAGGTCTTTCATGTCTGCACTGCCTTCTTCAAAAGAATACACGTATTGAGTCATAATTACCATCTTTCCAGCGATATAAGTGATATAAAAAAATTATGCCTTATAATTACAAAAAATAAAGGTAAATGGTTTTTTAAGGTAAAAGCTAATTTTTATGTCATAAATCATCCCAAGAGATAATTTCTAAGGATGTTGGTAGCTTAGGGACATTACCGACTTTTCTAGCCAATAATAGTTCAGCTTCTATCTCTTTGGCAATATCTACAAGTCTCTGAGTGACTATACCGTTAAATATCACTTTTTTAGCCTTGCCTTTTAGTGAACCTAATTCATCAGCTAAATCTCTTATAGGTACTTCATCGATGACTTTGTCGTCTTTATCTAGAATCACCGCTTTCTTGTCATTCCGTATGTCATCAATTATTTCACTGTATTTATCAAATTTTGTTTTCTGTTTCTTAGGCTTTGGTTTTTTTTTCTGTTTTACCTTTTTATTTTGTTTTTTTTTCTTTTCAGCATCTACGTCTGCTTGACCAGGAACATCGATATCGTACATCTCAATATACTGATCTTTAGGTATCTTTGCTCTTAATGCTTTGATTATCTGTTTCTGTGTCAACTCTTCAACTTCGTTGTTTTTCGGGGCTACAGATACATAATCTACATCCGCTGTTTCCAATAGTTCCCTTAATATTAGAGATCCTCCGCGGTCTCCATCGACGAAAGCAGTGGTGACCCTTTCCTTTGATAACTCTTTGATAGAGTCCGGAATATTTGTACCTTCAACTGCAACTGCATTTTTGATGCCATATTTTAGTAAGTTTAATACATCAGATCTACCCTCTACTACGATTATAGCATCTGAATCTTTAACATTAGGTCCTGCAGGGGATTTTGAATCACCGTAACCACTGATCTCCTCCATCTGGACTTCCTGCCTAACAGACTCTGTTAGATTACCTGATGTGACTTTTCCAGTTTCCATAACATCAGATAACAGTTCTTTTGCCCTTTCGACGATTTTAGTTCGCTTAGCTTCTCTAACATCTTCGATCTCTTCGACCTCTATCTCTGCTTTGCAAGGCCCTACTCTATCGATGGTTTCAAGAGCAGCTGCCATTATTGATGTTTCAACTAAATCTAAACTAGAAGGGATAAGTACCGTACCTGATGACTTACCCTTAGAAGAACTCACCTGGACCTCTATTCGGCCCATACGTCCGCTTTTTTGAAGATCTCTAAGATCGAGTTCGTCCCCGAGTAAACCTTCAGTTTGGCCAAAAATCGCACCGACAACATCGGGTTTCTCAACGACACCGTTAGCCTTTAATTTGGTTCTGATAACGTATTTTGTTGTGCTTGGATCAATATCCATTTTGAACACCTGATTTTATGATATTTTCTTGAAAACAGTTAGTAAACCCTCCGATGGATAGCCCTTTTAGAGCTGCACTTGTTGAATGATTCGGACGCGATTTGTTAATGTAATAAGGAAGGACGTGATATGAAATTAAATCAAACTTGATTCTTAATTTTTCTTACTAACTGCTTTCGAGAAAAAAGGGTGTATAGAGGTATATATAACTTGTGCCTTATCTTTAGATCATATCTGGATATGCTTCACGGATGTTTTTGATCGTCTGGAAATCCATCAATCCAGACTCTGTAACTGCATAGATGCGGAATTCACTAATTTTTTCATCTCTTAAACTGTCTGATATGAAATTACTTGCTCTTATCATATCTCTACCTTCGGATAAAGGACTGAAAGCAGGTAAAATCAATAAATTTCTAGATTTGTTAAACATGTAACAAGGTATCTTGATAAAGGCACCCATCTCATCTCTGATTTTTAAAGAAGGATGTTCATGCCCAATTATTAAAAAGTCGTATTCAGGCAAATCTTTATGCCCATGAGTCAAGGTGATATCATCTAAATCGATAAAATCTTCATAGAAAACTATCCCTCTCTTTTCAGTTATACTTTTTAAAAAATTATCATGGTTCCCTCTTATCAGTATCAATTCTGAACGGCCCCTTATAAATTCTATAACATCAATGATCTCATTAAATTCTTCTCTTCTATTCTTTCCAAACTCGTGTTTAAAATCGCCATTTACGATTACGGTTTCAGGGCTGTATTTATCAAAGATGGTAGATAATCTATCTAATATCTCATTTTTTTGAAACCGGGGCAGAGAAAAACCTTCACCTTTTAAACTAGCCTCTAAACCTAAATGAAAATCAGATAAAATAATTACATCCTTTTGTGAATAATATACACATCTATCTGAGGTGATGTAAAGCCCATCCCTTATCTCTATCTTATCCATGATTAAGAAACAATCTCCTGGAATACGTCAGAATCTCTAACTTCACTGAAAGCTTCGTCTTCTTTAGCCTGTTCTCTATACTCTTCCTTCATAGAAATGGCTCTGGTTAAGATAGGTTTGAGTAATTTAAGATTCCCCTGCTTAGCAGCTATTTTCGCTTTATAGTACCATGCACTAGGTGTTTCTTGGTCAGCCTTTACTACTTCATTAAAATCATTCATAGCATCCTGATATTCACCGAGTTCAAATAAGGCTGCACCTTTACTTAACCTTGCAACGACATCGGCACCATCTCTCTCTAAAACCTCTTCGAATGCTTTTGCTGCTTCTTCATACCTACCTAGTTGATATAAACAGGCACCCTTATTGTGCCATAAGTCGATGTCATCTTCATTTTCATCAACTATCTTTTCGTATGTTTCTAAAGCACCCAAATATTTTTCACAATTATACAGTGCATCACCCTTTTTGTACAATAGATTGATATTGTTAGGATTCAATTCCAGGGCCTTGTTGAAATACGTTATATCCTCAGGATCGTTATCATGGATTTCTTTATAATATTTTAAAGATTTTACTTTTTCACCCTGTTTCTCTAATAATTCAGCTTTCTTTCTCAATACAGCGATATTGTCTGGATCTTTATCTAAAATCTTATCGATCAATTCTTCATTTTCAGGGTCGTTTTCAAATGCTTTAATATATGCTTCTTGGGCTTCTTTTTCCTTCCCCTGTTCTTCAAGTTTTTCAGCCTGTGATAGTAAAATATTAGGGTCATCAGGCCTTAGTTCTTCAAGTTTTTCTAGGGCATCTTCATTTTCTGGTTGTAAATTTAGAATCTTTTCATATGCCTTAGCTGCTTTTTCTTTTTTACCTGTTTCCTCGAAATATTCGGCTTCTAATTTCCATAATCCTGGATCGTCAGGTTTTTTCTTAACTAATTTATGAATATGTTTGATATTTGATTTATCTAATTTTATCAAACGTCTATAGGTCTCTATTGATTCCTCAACTTTGTCTAAGAACATAAGTAGATTAGCTTTGTTCACGAGTGCTTTTGCATTATCTGGCTCTAATTTTAGAGCTTCTTCAAAACAATGTAAAGCGTACTCCTCCATATCGGTCATACTGACGTAGGTCTCACCCTTCTCTAACCATGCTTTAAAATTATCTTCATTAAGATCAAGGGCTCTTTCAAAAGATTCAATTGATATGTCGTACCGTCCGATTTCATATAAGCCTCTTCCTATTTCCCTATACAATTCTGAGAATCGTTGTCTATCATTCATAAGAGTTTTTTCATTCTCAGATAAAACTCTTAAAGCAGACCTATATTTCATCTTGGCAGATGTTTTTACTCCCTTTGCCTGTTTTTTCTTTGCTTCTGATATAGACTTCTTCACTTTTTCAGCTATTTTTTCCTCTTTACTCCTTCCAAAAGGCAATCTGACATCCCCTAATTCACTTGTTCAAGTATGTTGAAAGTAATTAGGGATATAAGATATAAAATCTTCGGTTACAGCTTTATGTTAGTAGTTAACGTGGTTATTGATTTACAGTAATTTTCCCCAAGAATGTTCGAAATTACTGTAGGTTTTACCAATATCTTGTTTTCCAACTTTCAACCTATCTTTTTTTAGTATGAAGTTAAAATCTTTAACTATCGCAGGGTACTCATTGTAGAATAATACCGATTTCATCAAATACTTTCTTGGTTGTTTGAAACTCCAGTATGCACGAGAATATGCCTGGAGAACAAGAGTTAGTCTTTTATGGTCATCCTCTCCTTTTACTTCAACGATAGGTAGATCCTTATCAGTATGATAAACTATATCGATATCCTTTCTATCGAATTTATACTCCCTGTCTGTCCCTCTATGATAAAAAATCAGATGTTTAGATAACTCGATATCTCCAAATTCTAAGTGAGAATTTTGTTTAGGTTTGCTCCTGAATATTTGAGGGCCTATAAAGGGTTTAAAATATTGGAGGAAACTACCATCTTCACACTGAACCAAACCCCAGTACCAAGGCATGGCAGGTGAGTTGACCGAAACCCTTTGAAAATATCCCGAACCTGTTACTTTTTCTCCATCTATCAACCCATTAAGTTTCATCCCGTAGATTTTCAATATATTATAATTATAATCTCGGAAGTAATACTTCTCTTTAAAACGATGATCCTGTAGGTAGGGATTCCAAGGAGTTAATTCAAATCTGAAATCGTTATGTTCATCTATAATATGGACGTGATATTTTTTGGAATTACCATAGAACCGATAATCCTTACCATTAAAAAATGGCTTCAACTCGCCACTTCCTCCATTCCTTTTGACCTCGAAATCACTTCCCTCTAAAACCAAAGGTTCAACCATCTTTTTTCCATCGAACCACCATGCTGCAACCATGCCGTTAAACTTCAGTTTCCCGTTTTCATAAGATGGTGGTTTCTTTTGCTTCCAAAGTTTCCCATTGACTTCTATCTGCTCAACCTGTTTCGTAGACCACAAGATCATAAGCTGTTTTGGCTTAGATGGATTGGATGGATTATCTATAAAAAATATCCACCACCACCAATGCCATGAAAGTCCCTCAAGCATGTCATCCGTCTTCAATGACCATATATCTTTATAATGAGGTTCTGCAGAATCGTTAGACATCTAACTGTTGTGACATCGAAATGGTATTTTAGGTTTTGGGTTGGAAATGTGAGTGATATCAAAAAACCTTTCCTTAAAGGCTATCTCCGAGAGGGCTACACGTTTTTAGTGCAATTTTTTCTCAAAAAAGTGCGGGGGAAGGGATTTGAACCCTTGGACCCCTACAGGACAGCGCCCTGAACGCTGCGCCGTTGGCCATGCTTGGCTACCCCCGCTTAAATGAATTAGGGGTGAAATGAGTAGGAGAGTGAAAAATTTTTCCACATCTATTTTCATCATTAATCATTTCTTAAATATGAGTTCGAGGACTTGCCTTGAAATATATATCTTTTTGCAAGGGACTTCAAATTTTTTAGGATATATAGTTAATATCTTTCAAAATGTCTGGTTTTCAATATAATTACATATCTGAAAATCAGTGGTATATTAAATGATATTGATAGAGATAGCGTACATACTAGGATATGCAGTTTTAATACTTTGCCTTTCTTAAGGTGTGCCTGAAGGTTCAACTCCTTTCTGTATTTCTAAAACTTCCATTCTAAAGGTAAGTTCTTTATTGTTTACTTCGTCGTTAAAATCTATCGTAATTGTATCATCAGAAGTGTCAACAACTATTCCTCTTGTATCTTCTGGATTTTGATTTGTGCCATGCCTCAACTGGGAAACTTCTTCCCCAAAACCTTCAATACCTGGATGCAAATCCATGTAACTAGCATCAATAATACTTGGTTTCTCTACTTGGTGTCTGACTTTTATTACATCTTCAGATGAATCTATAGAAAGAACTTTTGTAGTCCAGTCGGTAGACCTATGAATATAACTAGTATATTTTTCATCGACATCAGGATCGTGCATCATTTGTACCATATCTCCCTGTACTGAAAGGACAGTTTTATCCCAGTTCCAAAACCTATCAGTTACAACCAGACTACTCTCTGGTTCTTCACCGTACCAGTCTTGGAAGGTTTCTATACTTACTTCCTCGTAAACTGGTAGTGTTTCAACCGTATCAAACTCGTAAATCAAATCTTCACTCCAGCCAGGATATGCTTTTTCAGGGGGTACTGTGAATGTTTTAGTTTCACCTTCTCTCATACCTACAACATTTTCAACCCAACCATCGATAACCTCTTCTCTATCTACTGTGAATTGAAATGGTTCTCCCCTAGGCCTTTCAACAAAACTTATTATGGTATCTTGTTCGACATCTCTGCTGGAATCAAATACCCTTCTGCTATCATAAATCCTTTCATCTTCTAGCCACCCTATATAATGAACCGTTACTTGATCTCCCTCTTCAACAACCTTCTCCGGTTTTTCTACATCATCTTCCTCTGTAAAATAGTACCTATTGATCCCGTATGCTCCACCAATAGAGGCCGCCGCAACGATTATGATTATAATGTAGGTTGTTATTTTGTTCATGTTCAATCATATTGACAAAAATGTGTCAGTGTAATAAATGTTGCGGAAAAATGGTAAAAGGGTAGTAATAATTTTAAATATAACACCTTTCTAGGAGATAACGATAAAATGACTTCAATCACGATAGTGGGTACACAATGGGGTGACGAAGGAAAAGGTAAAGTTACTGATTATTATGCTAAAAACTCTGAATACATCGTTCGTTTCCAAGGTGGAAATAATGCAGGTCATACCATAGTTCTAGGAGATAATAAATTTAAACTTCATCTGACCCCTTCAGGGATATTAAGAAAGGATAAGAAAGCTGTAATTGGAAACGGCGTTGTTGTGGATCCTAAAGTTTTACTTGATGAATTAGAACTCTTAGAGGAAAAGGGAATAGATACAAGCAACCTCATATTGTCAGATAGGGCCCACCTTATAATGCCGTACCATATAGCTATGGATGAACTGGAAGAGAAGTTAAAAGGCGGGCTCAGTGCAGGTACAACAAAGAAAGGCATCGGACCAAGTTACTCTGATAAAGTTGCGAGATTCGGTCTCAGGGTCGCAGATCTATACAACCCCGAAGCGTTCAAAAATAAACTATCTACCATAGTACCAATAAAAAACAAGATTTTCAAAGCCCTTGGTGAGGAAGTAGAATTTGACGCAGACGACATTTTCAATGAATATATCAAGTACGGTAAAGATTTGGAAAAATACGTAGACGATACGTCGGTCGTTCTATATGAAGCGATTCAAAATAATAAAAACATATTATTTGAGGGTGCTCAGGGTACTCATTTAGATATCGATCATGGAGTTTACCCTTACGGAACCTCTTCGAATACCATCTCTGCTGGAAGCAGCACTGGAACCGGGCTCGGACCTAGATTTATTGATGAAGTTATAGGTATAACCAAAGCTTATACAAGCAGGGTCGGTACAGGACCATTCCCCACTGAATTAGAAGATGAGACCGGTGAAAACTTGCGGGATAAAGGTAATGAATACGGTACAACAACCGGCAGACCACGTAGATGTGGATGGTTGGACATGGTGATGGTTAGATTCTCAGCCAGAGTAAATTCGTTGTCATCTATAGCTTTAACAAAGCTAGATGTGTTAGCAGGTTTGGACGAAATCAAAGTCTGCACCCATTATAGATACAAAGGAGAGGAAATAAATCACTTCCCTGCGGACATCGAAAAATTGTCAAAATTTGAACCAGTATACAAAACCTTCAAAGGATGGGATGAGATGGAATGGGATGAAATATCTCAAAAAGGTTATGGATCACTCCCACATGAAATGAAAGAATACATAAAGTTCATAGAAAAAGAAACTGGTGTACCTGTTAAACTCATCTCGATAGGGCCTAAAAGAAGTCAAACTATCAGCAGATAACTTTTAACACGTATCCGACGCTTTGAACTCCTTTCTATCTTTTTCTCTCTGTTCACCGAAATATTCCATGATATCTTCTCTAACCTGGGTGGGATATTTCTCATCGAGACAGGCTAAGCACAGTTCACTTTTTTCTCTTTCCAATCCTCTGACTAGACCTTCGATGCTTTGATATGTTAAAGAATCACAACCTATATCTTCCCTGATTTCTTCTATATCATTGCTGGCCGCTTTCAATTCTTTTTTGGTCGGCATATCTATACCGTAGTAACAGGGAGCCTTGATAGGCGGACATCCTACTAAAAAGTGTACTTCTTTAGCCCCGGCTCTTCTAACCAACTGTACTAATTTTTTAGAAGTAGTCCCTCTCACGATAGAATCATCTACCAAAGCCACTCTTTTACCCTTGACTTCTTCGATGATCGGGTTCAATTTTGTCCTAACCCCGGTATCTCTCGAAAGTTGGTCTGGCATTATGAAAGTTCTTCCGACGTATCTATTCCTTAACAGTCCTTCCCGATAAGGAACTTTAAGTTCTTCCGCCATTGCTAAAGCATATGTCCTTGCAGTGTCTGGAACGGGTATAATTACATCTATCTCATGATCATTTTTCTTCCATTCTTTTGCTAATTCTCTCCCCAATCTCAACCTAGTTTCATATACGTTAGTTCTTTCGATGGTAGAATCTGTTCTAGCAAAATAGACCCATTCGAACATACAATTTTTCGGCATATTAGGTCTAACCTGTCTTGTTTCCATTGTTTTAGTTTCTCTGATCAGGATTGCCTCGCCGGGCTTAACGTCTCTAAGTATATCGTATCCCAAGATATCCAAAACGATGTTCTCAGATGCTACTGCAAAACTAGCTCCATCCAGTGTGACCTTTTTCCCGAATATCATAGGTCTTATCCCATGTGGATCACGGAACATTAGTAATCCAAAGCCTTGGATCAGTGCTATGACTGAATAGCTTCCATTCAAACGGTCCATGGTTCTTCCAACGGCTCTAAATATAGCGCTTTCATCTATCTCTTCTTCCTTAGCTAATTCTCTAGAAAAGACAGCTAATATCAGTTCAAGATCACATTGGGATTGAAGATGTAGGTTATCTTCCTCTTCGATCTGTTTATAATTAACGATATTTCCGTTATGGGCCATCCCGATCTTCAAGGGATATACGGTTTGAAAAGGTTGTGCATCCCTACCGGCCTCGGAACCGATGGTCGGGTATCTCACATGTCCTATACCCATATTACCTTTCATCTCGGTCAAAGTATTTTTATCAAAAACATCTCCTACAAGTCCAGGACCTTTGACCATCCGGGTCTTTCCATTTTCTGCGATATATATCCCTGAACCATTTTGCCCACGATGCTGGATAGCAAACAATCCATTGTATAATTCTAATGGTGCCCTGTCCGTTCCTA
>CAYNQI010000028.1:0-12548 GCA_964399335.1 uncultured Thermoplasmata archaeon
AAAAATAGCATGGTAGGTTGAACATGAAAGGAGACGTATTGATAATCGGCGGCGGTATCTCCGGTGTACAAACGGCACTTGACCTGGCCGATAAGGGGTACGAAGTTGTTATTGTAGATCGAGCCCCCAGTATCGGTGGAAACATGGTCAAACTGGATAAGACCTTCCCCACGAACGACTGTTCTATATGTATATCCGCACCAAAGATGGTGGAAACCAGCAGGCATGAAAACATAACTCTTCTAACGTATTCAGAAGTTAAAGAAGTGAATGGTAGTGCCGGTGGTTTCAACATCAAGGTTTGGAAAAGAACAAAATATGTAGATCCAGATGAGTGTACTGGATGTGGGGACTGTGAAAAAGTTTGTCCGGTAGAGGTACCAAATGAGTTTGATGAAAAATTGTCCACTAGAAAAGCTATCTATGTAGAGTATCCCCAGTCCGTACCACTTTCCTACACCATAGATTATGAGAACTGTGTAGGTTGTGGTGCTTGTGAAAGGGTATGCGATGCAGGCTCTATCCACTTCTTAGAGAAATCTGAAGAGGTAGACCTTTCCGTAGGTAGTATCGTGGTCGCGACCGGATACGAGATGATGGAACCCGACGTATGGAGGGAAGAGTACGGGTACGGTGAATATGATGACGTGCTCACCGCTATGGAGTATGAAAGATTACTCTCCTCCTCGGGTCCAACGGAAGGTAAGATATTGAAGCCTTCTGATGGCGAAGAACCAGAAAGTATTGCTTGGATACAGTGTGTAGGTTCTAGATGTAAACAGAAAGGTATGCCCTACTGTTCTAGAGTCTGCTGTATGTATGCGACCAAAGAAGCATCCATAACGAAAAATGACAACCCGGATATGGAAACTTCCATACACTACATGGATATGAGAACCTATGGTAAAGATTTCCAGCAGTATTACGATAAAGCCAAGGTCAACGGTGTGAATTATTACAGGGGTAGGCCTTCTAGGGTCTATGAAACAGAAGATGGAAAGTTAGCCATCGAATACGAGGACACTGAGAAAGGAGAGGTTAAAACAAACATCGTAGATATGGTGGTCCTTTCATCTGCTATAGTCCCCTCAAGCGGTAACGAAAAGTTGGCTGATATTTTAGGTGTTGAAACCGATGAAAACGGTTTTTTCCGATCCGAAGATATTTTGACCGCTCCTATGGATTCCACAAGAGATGGTATATATCTAGCAGGATGTTCTCAATCCCCAAAAGATATACCCGACAGTGTAGCACAAGCCAGTGGTGCTGCAGCTAGAGCCATGGGACCGATAAAGGACAGAAAAAGAAAGGGTAAAGCAGAGAAACCAGCTGAAAGGGATGTATCCGGAGAGCAACCCAGGATAGGTGTCTTCGTCTGCGACTGTGGTAAGAACATCGCTAATTACGTTGACGTACCAAGTGTGGCAGAATCCGTGAAAAAGGTACCCGGTGTAGTTCATGTTGACGAAAGTATGTTCGCTTGTTCCGAGGATGCTCAATCTAAGATCAAGGAAGCTATTGAAGAGCACGATCTGAACAGGATAGTAGTTTCAGCTTGTTCACCTAGAACCCATGCAGACCTGTTCCAAGATACCATGGAAGAAGTCGGTTTGAACCGATATCTTTTCGAGATGGCAAACATCAGAAATCAGTGCAGCTGGGTTCACAGTGATGACCCGGAAAAGGCTACCAAGAAAGCGAAGATATTGACCAAGATGGCAGTAGCCAAGGCTAAGCAGTTATCAGCACTTACAGAACATGAGATCGAGGTCGGTGACAGAACGTTGGTCATAGGTGGAGGTCCAGCAGGTATGAAAACCGCTCTTAGCTTAGCGGATGCCGGTCAAGATGTAACTTTAGTCGAAAAGGAGGACAAACTCGGAGGAAAATTACTCAGATTGAATACCTTATTCCCGAGTGATATCGATTCTAGAGAATTGGCCAAGAAGATGGCCCACCAGATCGATGAAACTGATAATATCAGAGTGCTGACATCTTCACAGGTCAAAGATATCGACGGTTACATCGGTAACTACGAAGTCACCATCGAAGACGAAAAGATAGAGGTCGATACCATCGTATTAACGACCGGTTTCAAAGAGATCGACCCAGATGACTTTTATGGATATAAAGATGACAGTCGGATCATGACACAGCTTGAACTCGATGAGGCATTAGCTTCGGATGAACTCGAGGATCCAAAAAATGTAGTGTTCATCAATTGTGTCGGCGCTCTAGAAGAGGATCGACCATGGTGCTGTAGAGTGGGTTGTGGAAACTCTCTTAAGAATGCAAAAGCCATCAGAGAAAAATATCCGGATTCAAACGTTTACATCTTATACAAAGACATGAGGGTCTTCGGAAAGGACGAAGAAGAATACTATATGGATGTTGAGGGAGAAGACGGAGTGATCTTCCTAAGATATTCCACGGAGAACAAACCCGAAGTCACTCCTTCAGAGGACGGCCTTCACATAAAGGTCCACGATAACTTACTCGATGAAGATGTAGAACTCGATTCCGATCTACTGGTTCTGGCCATGCAGTTAGAAGGTGACGAATCCACTTCTGAACTCAAGAAGATGTTGAAAGTATCTTCGGATAACGCTGGATTCTACATGGAAGCACACGCAAAACTAAGACCACTAGAGTTCCCATCAGAAGGAGTATATTTAGCGGGTGGGGCACATTATCCGAAGAACATCTCAGATACATTATCCCAGGCCGATGGTGCAGCATCTAAGGCAGCCATACCCATGATGCGTGGATACACCAAGAGTGAAGGTATAATCGCGGTCATAGATGATGATATCTGCAGTGGATGTAAGATGTGTATCTCGGTCTGTCCATACGGTGCAATAGAGGCAAACGAAGAAGAAGGGATCGCTGAGATCACTGACGTACTCTGTAAAGGCTGTGGTTCATGTGCTAGTGTGTGTCCGGTTGGTGCTATAGATCAGAAGGGATTCGAAGATGATATGATCGATGCCATGATCAAAGCGGCTTTGATCGAAAGCGAGGAGGTGATCCGATGAGTGAACAGTTCGAACCCAGGATCATAGCGTTTTTGTGCAATTGGTGTAGTTACGCCGGTGCGGATCTAGCTGGAGTAAGTAGGGAACAGTACCCTCCTAATATACTGAACATCAAGGTCATGTGCTCGTCTAGGGTTTCACCCGAACACGTTTTCGAATCGTTCAAAGACGGTGCCGACGGTGTTTTAGTAGCTGGGTGCCATCCAGGTGACTGCCATTATATCGATGGGAATTACAAAACTATGAGGAAGCACGAACTGTTGAAAACGATGTTGAAAGACTTCGGTATCGATCCTGATAGACTAAAATTGGAATGGGTCTCATCTGCTGAAGGTGGGAAGTTTGCAAGGATCATGAGAGAGATGACCGAAGAGATCAGGGAACTGGGACCACTTGAATTAGATGGTCATGAGGTGGAAGAATGAGCGAAAAAAAGAAGATCGGTTTCTACTGGTGCGGTGCCTGTGGAGGATGTGAAGTAAGTGTTTTAGACATCGATGAGATGATCTTGGATGTTGTTGACCAGGCTGATATAGTGTTCTGGCCCTGCGCCATGGACTTGAAGTATTCAGATGTAGAAGACATGGAAGACGACGAGATGGATTTTATCTTCATAAACGGTTCCATACGGTCCGAGGAGAACGAGGAACTGGTAAAATTATTGAGGAAAAAGAGTAAGAACGTGGTAGCATACGGTTCCTGTTCCAGTATCGGTGGACTCTTCGGATTGGGTAATCTGTACAGTAGAGAATCTTTACTTGAAACGGGTTACACAACTGAGTCTACGGAAGGTGAACTGATACCTCAAAAGAAAAGTGAAGTCCAAGAAGGAGAGTTAGACCTTCCAGAATTGAATCATCACGTAGTACCTTTGAAAGAGATCATAGAAGTAGATTATTTCTTACCTGGTTGTCCACCACTGCCTAATCAGTTGGAGGAAGCTTTCCCAGCACTATTGGGCGATGAAGAAGTCGGTAAATACGATCTGATCTCTGAGAAAAGCGTATGTGATGTTTGTCCACTAGAAAGAGAAGAAAAAAAGATAGAAGAGTTGAAACCGATACAAGAAGTGAATTTGAACCCAGATGACTGTATATTGGATCAAGGTGTATTGTGTATGGGACCTGCTACGGCAGGTATGTGCGATGCACCGTGTCCCGAAGTGGGTCATCCGTGTATCGGGTGTAATGGACCTGTAAGAGGAGTAGCTGACCAGGGTGGTAGAATGGCTTCTGCCTTGGCATCGGTCATCGCCATCGAAGGTGAAGAAAAAAGAACTGAAAAAGAAGTGCACGAAACCATGAAATCCGTAAGGGATCCAACTGGGTCTTTCTACCGATTCAGTCTTCCCAGCAGTATACTCCAGTTTAAAAGGGGTGATTCAGATGAGTGAGGAAAATAAGATTTCAATAGACCCTATAACAAGATTAGAAGGTCACGGTAAGATAGAGATATTTTTAGATGATGACAAGAACGTAAAGAATGCATATCTTCAGGTTCCGGAATTCAAAGGTTTTGAGAAATTTTGTGAAGGCAGAAGAGCAGAGGATATGCCGACCATAACCAGCAGGATATGCGGTGTTTGTCCAGTAGCACATCATCTGGCTTCCACAAAAGCCTTGGACCAAGCTTATGATGTTGAACCCCCTGAACCTGCTAAGAAGCTGAGAGAACTTTTCTATAACGGTTACATCTATGCAGATCACCTACTGCACTTTTACTACCTGGCAAGCCCAGATTTTTTGGTAGGTGTCGATGCTCCTAAAGAAGCTAGAAATATCCTGGGAGTCATAGAAAAGGTCGGATTGGATATAGGTAAAAAGGTGATCAAACAGAGGGGTAAAGGTCAGAAGATCATCAGTATGCTCGGAGGTAAAGCAGTCCATCCTTGTTTCGGTGTTCCAGGTGGTGTGACGAAATCATTGAGTGCTGAAGAAAGACAACAACTCATAGAGATGTCCGAAGACATGGTGGATTTCGCTAAGTTCACTTTAGATCTATTCAAGGATAAAGTAGTAGGTGAGTTCGAAGATGTCATCAAAGAGGACAAGTTAGAAGTTTACAGTATGGGTCTTACTCAAGATGGTAAACTCAGCCACACTGGAGGTGTGGTCAACGTTGTCGATCCCGAAGGTAAGGATTTTGCTCAATTCACAGATAAAGATTATCTAGATGTGATAAGAGAACACACTGAATCGTGGAGTTACATGAAGTTCCCTTACCTGAAGGACATAGGATGGAAGGGATTTGAAGAAGGTGAAGACTCCGGAGTTTACAGAGTTGGCACATTAGGAAGGATCAATGCCTGCGACGGCATGAAGACTGAATTAGCGCAGGAAGAATATGAAGAGATGTTCGACACCTTGGGGTATCCGGTCCATTCCACACTTGCATATCACTGGGCCCGGTTGATAGAAATTTTACAGTCCGCTGAATTGATCCAAGAATTAGCTCAAGATGAAGACTTAGAAAGCGATAATATCAGGAACGAACCAGGTGAACCCGGTAAGGGCGTTGGTATAGTTGAAGCTGCTAGAGGTACGTTGATTCACGATTATGAACTAGATGATGATGGTTTAGTTAAGGAGTCTAACTTGATAGTAGCTACAAACCATAATGCAGCCCCGATATCTATGAGTGTTAGGGATGCTGCAAAGAAGTACGTCGATGCCGGTGACATACAGGAAGGCATGCTCAACAGTGTAGAAAGAGCGTTCAGGGCCTACGACCCATGCCTTGCTTGTGCGACCCATTCGACCATGGGAGAAACTCCGCTCAAGGTGAACATCTACGACTCGAAAGGTGAAAAGTATCGTGAACTTAACCAGGGATTAGGTGGTGAGGAACAATGAAAGTAGATAGAAGCAAAAAAGCCATGGAATTTTTGGATAAAGTTGAAGAGTTATCCGGAGAATCGGTCAATGCATGTATAAGATGTGGAACCTGTTCAGCTGGATGTCCTTTTGTTGAAGATATGGACGTATTACCGGAGCGGATATTCAAAAGGATAGTTCTTGGTGATAAAGAAGGGATCTTAGAGAAAAACACCATGTGGATATGTGCGGCCTGTTTCACCTGCAGCGTAAGATGTCCCAGGGACATAGATATCGCCAAGATAATGGAGGCCGTCAGGCAGATAGTACTTCGAGACAACATCGACATGGTAGATATAGATGAAGTAGAAAATATGAAAGAGCTCCCACAGCTTGCAGTAGTTGGCTGTTTCAGGAAGGAGACGGGGTGATAACATGGAAGAAGGATACCTATATTATCCCGGATGTACTCTAAAAACCAAAGCCAGTGATTACGAAGAAAGTGCCATGGCCGTCATGGAAGCCCTAGGAAAACCTCTGGTGGAGATGGATGATTGGTACTGCTGTGGTGCAGTACAGTCTTTGACTGAAGACGACATAATGCATCAGATAGCACCGATAAGGACCATGTGCTGTGCCCAGGAACAGGGTGAAAAAGAAGTCGTTACCTTGTGTGATATGTGTTACAACGTTTTAAAGCAGGCTAACGAAAGGATGAAAGAAAAACCTGATGACCTGGAAACTATGAATGAGTTCTTGACCGAGGACCCTGATTACTTAGGCGAAGTCGATGTTCATCATATATTCGAGATATTAAGGGATATGAAAGATGAGATCAAAAAGAAAGTTAAAAAACCGATTACCGATCTAAAGATCGCACCATATTATGGGTGTATGTTGTTAAGGCCTGATCATGTGGCGATAGATGATACCGAGGACCCCCATATCATGGAGGGTCTCCTTGAAACCATCGGTGCAGATGTTATCCACAACCCCAAAAGGACCGAATGCTGTGGTTCCTATCACACCGTCAATCGAAGTGATATCGTTGAGAAGCGGGTTGAGGATATCGTGTCAAGGGCTGTAAAAGATGGTGCCGATGCCATCGCTTTATCCTGTCCGTTATGTCAATTCAATCTCGATTTCCATCAAAGAAATACCGATTACGATATACCGGTATTCTATTTGACAGAACTCATTGCACTAGCTATGGGTATCGAAGTCGGGATGGAAAAACACAAGATCGATCCGAGATCATTACTGAAAGATAAAAAAATCCTGGAGTGATATGATATGAGTGAAGATGAAGAAAATAGAGAGATGATCGAAATATTCGTTATGGGTAAAAGATACAAGGTCCCGAAGGGACTCACCATAATGACAGCACTCGAATACGCTGGATACAAGTTCGTTAGAGGCTGTGGATGTAGAGGTGGGTTCTGTGGTGCCTGTGCCACGATATATAGAACTGAAGATGAGTATAAATTCAAGATGGATCTAGCCTGTCAAACCGCCGTACAAGACGGTATGTTCTTAGTACAGCTTCCTTTCGTACCGGCTGTTAGAGAGGATTTTGACATAGAAGAAGTGGATCCAAAAGACAACGACAACGTTATGCTTGATTATTACTCTGAGATAGCAAGATGTGTTTCCTGTAACACTTGTACCAAAGCATGCCCACAGGACATAGAAGTGATGGATTATGTTCAAGCAGCGCTGCGAGGTGACATCGAGAGATGCGCTGAACTTTCCTTCGACTGTATCCAGTGTGGTCTCTGTTCGATAAGATGCCCGGCGGATATCAAACATTATCACTTAGCTCAGTTAGCTCGCAGGATAACTGGAAGATACATACACGAGCATAGCGAGGAACTCGAAAAGCGTGTTCAAAAGATCAAGAACGGAGAATATGATGATAAGATGAAAGAGATGGTAGAGATGGAGATGGAAGAACTCAAAAAACTTTACGAAGAAAGAGATATACGGGAGGAGGGATAAAGATGTCAGATGGTTACCCAGATTATATGCGAGAATCCATCAAGAAGGTGGAGGAAACACGTAAAGAAAGGATGGGTAAAAACTACGATAGGATGACCCCCTCCGAAGGTGAAGAGGTTCTGAACAACTTCCACCCGGACTACAAAAAAGAGGGGAAAGAAGAACTTAAGATAGGACCCAGTAAAGGTCGAAAGGTACCTACTGAACTTGCCAAACTTTTACGAGCTAGAAGTCTTATCGACCCTTCAGAGATCGATTTAACACAGGTAGATTATGACGTGGATGTTCTGATCATAGGTGGAGGAGGAGCCGGAACTGTAGCAGCACTGTGGTCGGTTTACGAGGGTATCGAGCCCGAGAATATACTCATATCGACCAAATTGAGACACGGGGATTCTAACAGTATGATGGCACAGGGTGGTATGCAGGCTGCAGATAGAGATGATGATTCACCGGTCAGACATTATTTGGATGCCATAGGTGGAGGACATTTCACAAATGTTCCCGAGTTGGTCAAAGCATTGACCATCGACGGCCCCAAGATCTTAAAATGGCACGAAGAACTAGGTATAATGTACGATAGAGAGGAAGACGGTAACTTCGTTGAACTTCCCGGTGGTGGAACCTCTAGGTACAGACTTCATTCATCCGGTGATTATACCGGTATGGAATTGATGAGAGTCCTAAGAGATGAGGCCGAGAACCTTGATATCCCTGTATTAGAATTCACTCCAGCCGTTGAACTGTTGAAGGATGACAAAGGTCAGGTGGCAGGTGCACTGCTCATGAACCTGGAGACCAATGAATACTATGTAGTCAGAGCCAAATCTACCGTCATGGCAACCGGTGGTTTCGGTAGGTTACATGTACAGGCATTCCCGACCACGAATCATTACGGTGCCACAGGAGATGGATTGATCATGGGATATAGAGCTGGTGTTCCCATAAGAGATCTTGACAGTGTTCAGTACCATCCCACTGGAGCAGCTTTCCCAGACCAGATCGTCGGACTGCTTGTTACAGAAAAGGTAAGGAGTCTAGGCGCTCAACCGGTGAATATGGATGGTGAACTTTTCGTTAATCCGTTAGAACCTAGAGATATAGAAGCGGCAGCCATCATAAGAGAATGCAAAGGTAGAGAGAAAGGAGTTACTACCCCGACAGGCATGCAGGGTGTATGGCTTGACTCACCACTGATCGAGATGAAATCTGGAGAGGGTACTATCGAAAAGACCTTACCTGCCATGGTCAGGCAGTACGAGAGGTTCGGCATCGATATAACTAAAGAACCGATCTTAGTTTACCCGACACTGCATTATCAGAATGGAGGGCTGGTCATCAATGACGACGGTTCGACTCCGGTCAAAGGACTCTTCGCAGGCGGCGAAGTGGAAGGCGGCGTTCACGGTAAAAACAGATTGATGGGAAATTCACTTTTAGATTACAACGTATTCGGTAGAAGAGCAGGTCTAACTGCCGCAAAACACGCTAAGAAAGCTTCCATCGGAGAACTCACATTGGATCATGTGGATGATTACAACCAGCAGATCGAAGATGCTGGGATCAAGACCGATAGGAAATCCCCATTATTATTACCAGAATATAGAGGTAAGAAGGTCCTTGAAAGACATCTTGATGTTGAAGTTACACTATAAGGTGAAAAACCGATGACTGAAGTTAAGAATAAAGAGAAAAAAGGAAAAGCCTTCCGCGGTGGAGATAAATTTTCCATCGAGGTAGATGAAGATTACTGTAAGGGCTGTAATCTATGTATTTATTACTGTCCTAGAGACGCTTTAGATGAATCTGAAGAACCTAACAAGAAAGGGCTTTATCCACCCGTACAAGTCGAAGATAGATGTATCGGCTGCAGGATGTGTGAACTGATCTGTCCGGATTTTGCGATAACTATCGTGGAGGAAGATGAAGATGAGTGAAGATCTAGAAAAAGCTAAGAAAGTTATAGGTAAAAAGAAACAGTTCATCCATGGTGACACCGCCATCGCATACGGTGCACTATTAGCAGGATGTAGATTCTTTGGAGGCTATCCTATAACTCCGGCTTCCGAGATAGCTGAGAAGATGGCAGAGATGCTGCCAAGGGTCGGTGGTAAATACATACAGATGGAAGACGAACTGGGAAGTATAGCATCAGTGATAGGTTCTTCCTGGGCAGGTGCAAAAGCCATGACAGCTACGAGTGGTCCGGGTTTCTCACTCATGCAGGAAAATATAGGTTTTGCTCACATGTCGGAAACACCCTTGGTTTTAGCGAACGTTCAGCGTTCAGGCCCTTCTACAGGTCAACCAACATTAGGTGCTCAAGGAGATATCATGCAGACCAGGTATGGAACCCATGGAGATATCGCTGCTATCACGTTATCACCTAATAACATCCAAGAAACATTAGATTACACTATACGGGCCTTCAACCTAGCAGAAGAGTACAGAACTCCGGTTTTCCTTATGATATGTGCCGACGTCGGTCACATGCGTGAGATGGTCGAGATACCCGACGAGGTAGAAACATTCGAGAGGAAGAAACCGAAAGTACCTCCAAGCGAATATGTACCTTTCGGAGAAGGTCAGTATGGGAAGAAAAAAGTTCCAGAATTCGGTGTTTTCGGAGAAGGATACCATACTTACGTGACAGGACTCACCCACGATAAATACGGATTCCCTGCAACTGATGATCAAAAGGATCATGAAACACTGATAATGAGACAGGTCGAAAAGATACTGGATGATAGAGAAGTCTTAACCGATGTGGAGAAGAGAAACCTAGATGATGCCGATGTTGCCATCGTGTCTTATGGTATCGCCAGTCGTAGCGCCATCGGTGCTATGAACAAAGGACGAGAAAAAGGTATGAACATAGGTTATCTTAGGATGAAGACCTTATGGCCTTTCCCTATAAAAGAGATCGAAGAATTATCCAAGAAAGTTGATAAGATCGTAGTAGCTGAGATGAATTTGGGTCAGATGTTCCATAAAGTCAGGGAGCACGCTGATTGTGAAGTCGTTCTAGCTTCTAAGATAGGTGGAGAGATCCATTCACCCGACGAGATACTCAGGGAGGTCTAAACATGGATGAGAAAAAAGAAGAAAGGAATACACAAGATATGAGAGAAAAGTACCTCCGAAAAGATATGATGCCCACTATATTTTGTACCGGGTGTGGTATCGGTAACGTATTGAATTACACTTTACGTGCTATAGAGAAACAGGGCCTCGACATGGATAAAACCGTGATATTATCTGGTATCGGTTGTTCCTCACGTCTTCCGGGTTACGTGGATGTAGATTCATTACATACTACACATGGAAGAGCTCTTGCCTTTGCTACAGGAGTCAAGATCACTAATCCTGATCTGAACGTTATCGTGTTCACCGGAGACGGTGACTGTATGGGTATCGGTGGAAATCATTTCATCCACGCGGCTCGAAGAAATATCGATATGACCGTTATAGCGGTCAATAATTTCATTTACGGTATGACTGGAGGGCAGGTAGCTCCGACTACTCCTGAAGGAGATTATGCTACAACAGCTCCCTTCGGAAATATAGAACCGGCCTTCGATATGAGCAGCATGGCGATCTCGTCCGGTGCATCTTATGTAGCTAGGTGGACAGTAACCAAGCCTTCTCAGCCTATAAACTCCATAGCCGAGGCGTTAGAGAACAAAGGTTTCAGTTTCATTGAGATGCTTTCACCGTGTACAACTGCTTATGCCAGACAGAATAAGGTGGGAAGCTTGAGAGAATTCTGGAACTGGTATGATAAAAAGACTATATTGACCGAAGATTACGAGATGCTTAAGAAATACGGAGATCCTGAAGAGATCGAGAAACTCTATGAAAACATCCAAACCGGAGTGTTGCATAAAGAGGAGAAGGAATGTCTCAGTGATCGTTTGAAACGCCTCATCGAGGAGGTGCAGGTATGAGAAGAGATATCCGCATCTGTGGAAAAGGTGGTCAAGGGATAATGTTAGCAGGTTACATCTTGGGTAAAGCCGCCAGTGTTTTCCACGAGTACAATTCTGTTCAGATGCAGAGTTACGGACCTGAAGCGAGAGGTGGCGCCGCTCGATCTGAAGTAGTTATATCCGATGAAGAGATAGGGTACTGTGGATTGTATTCAGCAGAGTACATGATGGTCATGTCCCAGGAGGCTTACAATAAATACACCGACGACCTGGCAGATGATGCTGTAGTCGTTCTAGATCCAGATCTTGTTCCACATGCTGAGATGGAAGATGCTTATGAAATTCCAGTTACACGTTTGGCAGAAGAACTAGGTAACAAGATCGTTGCCAATATTATCATGCTGGGAGCGTTCAATGAAGTCGCTGAACTGGTCCCTGAACAAGCTCTAAGAGATTCCGTAAAAGACAGTGTACCAGGTAGGTTCATAGACCTGAACATGAAAGCAGTGGATACTGGAATAGAGTATTTCAGGTAACTCCAAAAACTTTTTATCTTTTTTAATTAGATTTTTGATGCCTATTTATCCTTTGTAATACTTCACCTGCTATCTCTCTGACTTTAGGGGATGGATCTTCTTGAGCAAGATTTTCAAGTATAGGTCGAGCTTCAGTATCTGATAAATCACCTAGGGCTTTTACAGCGGTATATCTAACTTCACCATGAGGGTCCTCTAGCATCTTTAGCAGGTCCTCTTTCACATCTTTGCCACCTA
>CAYNQI010000029.1:0-12533 GCA_964399335.1 uncultured Thermoplasmata archaeon
CAGGTTTAGCTGCGGCATCGATATACATATCATCTATCAAATCCAATCAACGTAGGACACAACGAGAGGTTGCCGATGTAGCAGCCGTTACTGAAGTAACAGTCAGGAACAGGTACAAAGAGCTAGTTGAAGAACTGGGCATCGAGATAGACGTTTGAAACCCATTTACCCTAAACTTTTTACTTTTTTACCAACCGGATGGATAATTTAAAATATAGTGTTCACCCTATTTAGTCAAAATGAAAGGGTGTAGTGATCATGGATTTGGAAACTAAATTTTTCTTTGAAGTGTTGGAAGGCAGCAAGAGTTTCGGGGATTTTGATGAGGTCCCAGAACAGGTGGAAGCTATAATCATGGAAGCAGTCATAGACACTTTGAACGAGAAATATGAGATCGAAATAACCATAAAAGATCTAGAGGATTTTTCCGAGCGGTATAAGAAAAATCTAGATAAAAGATTGAAAAAATATTTTAGTTGAGGACAGGTGAATGATCCATGGAAATAGATATTATCGATAAGGAAGCATTAAAATTGGTAGGTGTTGATTACTATGGACCTTTAGGATCTCTTGAGAACGGAAAAAATCCTATAGAGAACCTCTGGGATAGGTTCGCTGCTTTTTGTGAGAATAGGTGGTACACCATCGAGGACATCGTTGTTGAAGAGGATGTATCTTACGAAGTCCATATGTGGAATCAGGAAGAACTCGAGGAAACCCGTAATTTTATGGCATTTATCGGAGTAGAGATTGAGGAATTAGTTAATGTTCCGATAGAGTTAGTTGTTAAAGTAATACCTGAAAGTCGATATGCTAGAATCCGTTTAGTTGGTGATGAGATCGCCAACTGGGAAGAACTAGTCTATAAGGAATGGTTAGAAAGTTCGGAATATCAAGTTCGGTTGTTCGGAACTTACAGTTTGGATTATCAACGATATGATGAAAAGGTATTCAAGGGGATAGATAATTTAGAGGACTCTAGGCTTGATGTTTACATCCCCATAGAAGAATACATCGAGGTATAGGTCATTTTTCGAAGTGATCCGCTACCTCTTCTAGCAGATCCATGATCGGTAAATTTTGAGGACAAGCTTCCTCACACTGACCACATCTTATACATGCGCTGGCTCTTTTTTCTTCTTTTAGTCGATCCATGTACTTTTCTTTGTTATCTTCGTATTCATCGTAGATCTCAGCCTGGTTGTAAAGTCTGAAATTCGAAGTTATAGCCACGTCGTTAGGGCACGGCATGCAGTAATTACAGCCGGTACATTCTACAGGTGATATCTCGCGATATTTCTCAGCTACTTCATCAACTATTTCTAGGTCTTTATCCGACAGTTTATCTATACCTGAATTTGCAGCGATCTCAACGTTCTCTTTTACCTGATCCAAGGTACTCATTCCGCTGAGTACAAGTGAAACTTCTGGCTGGTCCCACAGCCATCTAAGAGCCCATTCTACCGGTGACCAGTCTTTATCAGCTTTACTCCAGATCTTCTTTATCGATCCTGGAGGTTCTCTGGCAAGTTTACCTCCTCTTAAAGGTTCCATTATGATGACACCTAGACCCTTCGATGAGGCGTACTCTAATCCCTTTCTTCCGGCCTGAAATTCCTGGTCTAAGTAATTGTACTGTATCTGACAGAAATCCCAATCATAAGTATCTACGATCTCTTTGAAGATATCGAAGTCGTCATGGAAAGAGAATCCTAGATAACCTATCTTACCTTCATCTCTCTTCTCCTTCATCCATTCGAATACGTCCTTTTCTAGGTTTTGATATATCTTCCAGTGCTTTCTGCCTAGTGAATGCAAAAGGTAAAAATCGATATGATCCGTATCTAAATTTTCAAGCTGCTTGTTCAAGTAGTGATCCAGGTCTTCGACCTTTTCTATATCCCATGATGGCATCTTAGTAGCTATTTTGACCTTTTCTCGGTATCCGTCTTTGAGAACTTTGGCTACTAGTTTTTCACTTTCCTTATCATGATAGGGCCATGCCGTATCGATGTAATTTACACCATTATCGATGGCGTAACGTATCATCTCTATGGATTCACTCTCTTTGATATCTCCCCGTTCATCACCTTCGTAAGGTAACCGCATGGCACCGAACCCTAATGCAGAAGGTTTCCAATCCAGTTCTCCAAATTTTCTATAATGCATAGATCGTGACCTCGTTTTGATATTATATACAATTAGGTTTTTGGATGGAATTTATAATTTTTGCACAGTTTTGAATTGTTTTAGGGCAATTAGACGACTTATCGAAATAAAAACGTATATATAGAACCTCTATATACATAAATTAAACAAATTGATAATAAGGTGATATAATATGTTCGGTGGAAACCAACCAATACTGTTATTAAAAGAAGGAACAAAACGTGAAAGAGGAGAGGACGCTCAAAGGAGGAATATCGCAGCCGCTAAAGCTATAGCTGGAGCTGTTAGAACGACATTAGGTCCAAAGGGAATGGACAAGATGCTCGTAGATAGTTTAGGCGATGTTGTGATCACCAACGACGGAGCGACCATCCTAAGTGAGATAGATATTGAACATCCAGCTGCCAAGATGGTAGTCGAAGTTGCTGAGAGTCAGGACGACGAATGTGGAGATGGAACAACTTCTGTTGTAGTTTTAGCAGGAGAGTTCTTGAAGAAAGCTGAGGACCTGATAGACCAGAAGATCCATCCAAGTGTGATCGCAAAGGGATTCAGACTCGCAGCTTTAGAAGCTCAAAAGATCTTAGATGAAGAGCACATCGACATCACCATCGACGACGATGAGAAATTGAACGAGATCGCTAAAACAGCCATGACCGGTAAAGCAATAGAAGGGAACAAAGATGAACTAGCAGAGATGACCGTCAAAGCGGTCAAGCAGATCGCAGATAAGATCGATGGTGAATATGTAGCAGATATCGACAATATCAAAGTCGAGAAGAAAGCAGGTGCTAGTGTTGATAAGTCAGAGATGATAAACGGTATAATCTTGGATAAGGAACGATTACACGATAGGATGCCAAAAGAAGTCAAAGATGCAAAGATAGCATTACTGAGCTCTGCAATTGAGATCAAAGAAACAGAGATAGATGCAGAGATCGAGATAACCGATCCAAAACAGTTACAGCAGTTCATAGATGAAGAGGAAGAATCTATCAAGAAGATGATCAAAAAGATAAAAGACGTCGGTGCAAACGTCGTATTGTGTCAAAAGGGTATCGATGACCTAGCTCAGCACTATTTGGCAAAGGAAGGTATATTCGCTATCAGAAGGGTCAAGAAATCCGATATGAAGAAGCTCGCTAAATCCACAGGAGCCAATATCGTTACGAATCTAGATGACCTTGAAGAAGCGGACCTTGGAGGAGCTGGTTTGGTACACGAAACCCATGTAGGCGACAGTCACATGACATTTGTAGAAGATGCTGAAAAAGGAAAAGCAGTATCACTCCTATTAAGAGGCGGTACGGAACATGTGGTTGACGAGTTAGAAAGAGCCATCCACGACGCATTGAAAGTCGTTGCAGTGGCTATAGAAGACGGTGCTATCTTACCTGGTGGTGGAGCAACTGAGATAGAATTGAGCAACAAGCTCAAGGATTATGCTGGAACCATAAAGGGTAGAGAACAGCTAGCTGTCAACGCTTTTGCAGACGCTCTTACAGTCATACCAAGGACCTTAGCAGAGAACGCTGGCCTTGATGGTATAGACGTTTTGATGGGATTGAACACAGCCCACGAAAAAGATGGACTATTGAGACAAGGTATAGAGATCAACAGCGGAGAGATAATGGACATGGTCGATGCAAAAGTCATCGAGCCGTTCAGAGTCAAGAACCAGGCGATCCAGGCAGCCACAGAAGTGGCAAACATGATACTGAGGATAGACGATGTCGTTGCTTCCAAAGGTGGAGGCGGCGGTGGAGAAGAAGCAGGCGGTCCACCAGGTGGAATGCCCGGCGGTATGGGCGGAATGCCTGGAATGATGTAGAATCAATAAAGGATAAACTGCTCTAAAATCTTTCAAAAACCCTTTCTTTTTTTCACATTTTTGCTAAATCAGTACTTGATCTTGAGAACTAGTAAAATACCTACAAAAGTCATCCCTATAGAGTTTCCTATGATGTAGACCATATTGTCCACTTCTAAGACCGTGTATACCTGAAGGCCGATGAAAGAGAAAAAAGCGACTATTAGGAAGAGAAGGGATAGATCTCGAGTCTGTTTAGTTTTGACAACTTGAAACACCTGGATGCCCCAGCCTAGATTTAAGAGAATTATAGATATTAATCCCAAAGCGGATAAAAATTCCATCAGTCCACATCCTTTTCGGTCTGATCGATCAATTCTTTGACCTGCGAGAGAACTTCTTTTGGACTCTGTCCAGCATCGATTATCCGCCAGTTGTGTTTATCTGCTAACGTTAGGTAGTTCTCTCTGACCTTTTTAAGGAATTCCATCTTCTCGTACTTGCTTTTGATATCTCTGTTTGAAATCCTTTCTAAAGCGGTTTCTGTATCTATATCGAATAGGATGGTTAGGTCCGGTTCTAAAATGAAAGGCATCTGGATAGATTCGGTGTACTCTAGGGATATTTCATCGCTGGCAGCTTGATACGCTGATGTGGAACCCCAGTACCTGTCACAGATGACGGTTTTACCGCTATCCAATTTCTCTTCGATATCTTCTGTATGTTCCACTCTGTCAGCTAGATAAAGAAAAAGATCTAGGTACGGTGAGTGCTGTCGATTAGCTGCTTTTTTTGCTAGTTTCCCAGCTTCCGAGTCTGATGGTTCCTGGGTAAAGTAGTAATTTGGATGGAACTTTTTAAGGGATCTGACCACACTAGATTTACCTGACCCGTCGATCCCTTCGAGTACGATGAACGATGCCATAAAAGTTGTAGAAATGAACATGTAAATAGATTTTTTCGATTAGAACGGGCATTATCTTTAAGTAGAAGGAGTCATAATGCAGGATTGAATTCATATGGAAGATAATAGACCGCTCACCGTCTTGAATAGGAACCTCGGAAATAAAGTCATAGTAGAGTTAAGATATGGGAAAGAATACAGGGGCACGTTAGATGGATACGATCCACATCTGAATCTCGTCATGACCAACGTCAAGGAATTCCAAGATGGAGAACAAGTTAGAGAGATGGATACGGCCCTCGTAAGAGGGGATAACGTGATCTACGTTTCACCTTAAATGGAGTGATCATCTATGAGTAAAGGCACCCCTTCAAAAGGAAAATCAGGAAAAACACACATACCGTGTAGACGATGTGGTAAGAAGGCGTTCAACCTCAGGAAGAAAGTATGCGCATCCTGTGGTTTCGGGAAGTCATCTAAGAGAAGGGAGTATAACTGGGCTAAAGATCATTGAATTTACATCGTCCAGAACTAACGAAAATATTATTTATTAGTTAATACTTTAATGCTCCTGACCATGAATAAGGGTCCAAGATCGAAAAGAGAGGAAGAGCAAGTTCAGATATATATGGATTATATGCTAGCATTTGAAGTCGATTTTCAACCTTGGTCTGTAAGTCAAAACAAGGCTTCATGATAAACTCATACAATATTATGATATTATTTTATGAGGCGATATCATGGAGGTAAGAATGGGGTGGCTGGCATTTATGTTTGATGGGGGGGAAAAACCATAATTGATCCATTTTACCATTCACCGGCACTTATCGTATTTATACCACTCATTTCATCCTTGATAATTGCCTCAGTAGGCTTCATCTCGAAAAAACTACAACACATTTTATTCTTCATCGCCTTGCTTATCACAGCCTTTTTTGGAATATTGATGTCATATGAGATCTATACCGTTGGTGATTGGAGTTTTGCAATCGAACTCGGATCTATGAGACTTACATCTGGCGATCATGTATTCATGATGTATTTCTTAGCTGATGGTGTTTCAGCCATGGCCACCATAATCCTTTCGATAACTTCTGTGGCAGCAGGTTTATATTCATATACAAATTTGATGGAAGAAGAAGACAGCATCACCAGGTATTACATCCTGTTTTTGATCACGGTTGCTGGAACCCATGGTATGATATTCTCTGCGAACCTTTTCAACAGATTTTTATGGTTTCAGGTGGTCATCGCATCTACGTCTGCTCTGGTAGCTTTTAGAAAATACGATGATCGAGCTTTTGAAGCTGCATTAAAATATCTAGTTTTGGGCTGTATAGCTTGGTTTTTCTTTTTATTCTCTATCGGTATCGCTTACGGAGTTCATGGGGAGATGCAGTTTTATGAATTAGCTGAGGGTATAACTGGAGGTTTTGCAGATAGGATAGCTATGGCTATACTAATAGTTGTGATGGCCTTTAAATCGGGAGCTGTACCTGTACATTTTGTCAAACCTGATGCTTACTCAAGAGCACCATCATCAGTAACAGTCGTTATGGTGGTGGTAAGTCAGGCAGGATTATGGACGATGTTCAGGATCGTTTTCAATGTTTATGGAACCGCTGTAAATACTTACATAGTTGGGTGGGTGGTGATAATGTTGGGGATACTTTCAGCTTTCATCGGTGTTTCCATGGCATTGGTACAGAGGTCTATAAAAAGGCTGATGGCATACCATGCGATCTCACAGACCGGGTATATGTTACTTGGTGTAGGTGTAGGAATAGCTGTGATGGGCACCACTGATATGGGAATATTCGGCAGGGATGCGATGGTTGGAGGTATATTTCATATAATCAATCATGCGATCTATAAAGGGCTTTTATTTTTAACAGCTGGAGCCATAATATATAAAACAGGTGAAAGGGACCTAAATAAGATGGGGGGCCTGGGACGCTCTATGAAATGGACTATGTTATTTTTTATAATCGGGGCCCTGGCGATATCTGGAGTTCCCCCATTAAACGGATTCACTTCTAAACTAATTATTTATAGATCGGTATATATGTTCAATCCGGTTCTATCGGTCGTGGCTATGTTGGTGAGTATATTAACATTAGCGTCGTTCTATAAGGTGTTCCACTCTGTATTTATGGGGGCTAGTAGGGAAAAATATAATGATATAAAAGAAGAACCTTTGACCATGTTGGTAGGGATGGGTATACTTGCCTTTGCTGTTATCCTGCTGAGTATATTCCCAGGAAGAGCTATTGCTATACTTGTTGAACCCGCCGTAGAGGCATTAGGGGTGATCTCATGAATCTGTATTTTGAGATTGTAGATTGGAATCCATTATTTATGATATTTATGGCATGTTTTGTAATGTTCGTAATATATATTCTATATAGGATGGGTAATTCAACTTATAGAAAAACAAAATATAAAGGTGAACCATTTTTATCTGGTAACCCACCAGTTGGAGAATGGAAAGATGATTTAGAACCTATCAATATTCGAGGTGACAGTTTTTATTGGGGTTTCATCCAAGCATTGAAATTTTATTTCAAACCTTTGATCGCAGGACACACTGGCCGTCTGAATGATTACATATTCTGGTTCATCATAACTTTAGTGGTTGTAATGGTGGTGTTATCTTTCGCATAAACAAGAAAATCATGTATATGGATTATAAGCTTATGAGATCCTCATCGCTTATCCGGTACGGGAAATGGAGGTATAGATGATGGATTTTGGAACATTATCCAGCGTAATTTTGAAGATAATATCCTCATTACTGATAATCGCGTTGGGTATATTTTTAGGACTATTTTACAAAGGGATCGATAGAAAGGTGAGTGCGATGATGCAGTCTAGGATAGGACCACCTATAATCCAACCCTTCAGGGATGTAAGAAAGTTATTAACGAAAGAAAGTATTGTCCCTGATAATGCTATAGGATATCTGTTTAATTTAGCACCACTCATAGCTCTATTGGCACCACTTTTAGTTCTTCTCTATATCCCGATAGGTCCTTTCGATCCTTTACTAGAGGGATATGGAGATCTGATATTAGTTCTGTATCTATTGGCATTACCCCCATTAGCAACTGCTGTTGGAGGGTCCTCTAGTGGATCCCCTTATGCTGTATTAGGTGCACAGAGAAAAGTAGTATTGATGATGAGTTACGAACTTCCTTTAGCGATATCAACACTCACTGTAGTTTGGAAGATAGGTTCCACAGTTGATGATAGTTTAAATCCATTCTCTTTAAGCGTGATTAACTCATATCCCATCTGGGGGCAAGTAGGTCTTTTAGGAGCAGTAGGGGTAGCTTTGGTAACGATTGCAGTGTTTGCTGTGATGCCTGGTGAACTTTCAAAGGAACCTTTTGGGCAGACTGAAGCTAAGACCGAGATCGCAGGTGGCGCTTTGGCAGAATACAGCGGTAGGAATCTTGCATTTTACTATATAGCAAGTGCTGTTCATATGATGGTTTTTGGCAGTTTGATAATATCGATATTCTTCCCATACCAACTATCTGAAATTTTGTATCCTACTATAAATATTGCTGGACCCTTGATACCTTATTTAGAGATGGGACTTTGGGCATTATTGGTAGATACCGTTTTCTTCCTGCTCAAATTGATGGTCATCATATACATCGGTGTATCTCTTTTAGGGGTATCTTTTGCTAGATTTCAGATCGACAAGGTGAGTTATGTTTATTGGATACCGATCTCTATATTGGCCTTTATCGGCCTTATATTAGTATTCGTAGAATCTATCTTATTTTAATACCACAACTGATATATGTAATAATTTCGTTTAGCATCCGGATTATGACAAAAGGACTCACATCAGAGACCGCCGCCAGGAGGCTTGAAAAGTTTGGGCCCAATGAACTAGAGAAGGGAGAGGAAACGACACCATTAGACGTGTTATTAGATCAGTTTAGAGAGAACATATTGATATGGATCCTTATGGTTGCAGCTATCGTTTCATATGCGGCTAATGAGATGGCTGAATTCTATTTTGTAGTCGCTATAATCATAATCGTTGCAGCTATGGGATCAATCCAGGAATGGAAAGCTGAAAAGGCTATGCAGGAACTGCAAAAGATGGCGGCACCGTCTGTTGAGGTTTACAGGGATGGCAAGATCAAATCTGAAGAGGGTAGAAAGTTAGTTCCTGGAGACCTAATTATTTTAGAGATGGGAGATAAAGTCCCTGCAGACGCTAGCGTGGCCCAATCCAATAATCTAAAAGTTGACGAATCAATATTGACCGGTGAGAGTGAAGCAGTTACTAAAAACATCGATGATGAAATTTATTCGGGTACAGTTGTTTCGAGAGGAAGATGTGAGGCCTTTGTAGAAAAGACTGGTATGAGGACTAAATTAGGTGAAATCGCAGGCGAACTTCAGGAGGAAACTATAGATACACCTCTTCAAAGAAAGACAAAGGATCTTGCAAAAAAGATCGGATATATCGCTGTACTTGTTTCAGTGGTTTTATTTGGGATCGGATTTTGGGCCGGTGTTGGAACAGAATTGATTTTAACTGTAACCATCGCTGTAGCCGTTGCTGTGGTACCAGAAGCTCTGCCACTCACCATGACGGTAACATTGTCTTTAGGCATGAAAGACCTTGCAAAAAAGAACGCCCTTGTAAAGAAGATGTTAGCTGTTGAAGGATTAGGTTCTACCACGGTGATCTGTACCGATAAAACCGGAACACTTACAAAGAACGAGATGACCGTTAAGCGTGTTTACGCAGGTGGTGAAGGATTTGAAGTAGGCGGTACTGGGTATTCATCTAAAGGAAAGATAAAGCAAAGTGGTGAACCCGTTGATGTAAAAAAGAATAAGTCTTTAGATCTTCTGGTAAAAAATGGGGCTCTTTGTAACAATGCACTTATCCACTTTGAAGATGATGGTGAGGAAGTCCACGGGGAACCAACTGAAGCTGCTCTTGTTACATTGGGGGAAAAGGCAGGTTATAGAACTCAGGAATTACGGGATAAAAACAAACGTGTAGAAGAGATATTGTTCACATCTGAAAGAAAAAGGATGACGACCATCCATGAGGACTCAGAAGCAGACAAACACCGAGCTTACATGAAGGGGGCTCCAGAGATAGTTGTCGAAAGATGCACTCACATCTTAGAAGATGGGGAGAGGAAAGAGCTTACAGAAAAAAAGAAAGAGGAGATATTGAAACGTACTAAAAAATATGCTCAGGACGCCATGAGGGTACTAGCTTTTGCTTATAGATACGATCCACCTGTTAGTGTTGAGGAAGACATAGTTGAAAATGAGATGACATTTTTAGGTTTAACTGGAATCATCGATCCTCCCCGACAAGAAGTTCCAAAAGCGATAAGGAGATGTAAAACAGCTGGTATCCAGGTAAAGATGGTAACTGGAGATAATTCCGATACTGCTAGAGCCATCGCAGAAAGCATCGATCTGACCGATAATCCCCGTGTGATCACCGGTGAAGAGATGGATGGGATGACAGATGAAGAACTTAGCGAGGTCATAGAGGATGTAGATGTGTACGCAAGGACCCATCCCGGCAACAAATCACAGATAGTAAAAGCTCTTCAAGCCCATGGAGAAGTAGTTGCCATGACCGGTGACGGTGTAAACGATGCACCGGCAGTCAACCATGCAGATATCGGTATAGGGATGGGTATCAAAGGTACTGACGTCACGAAAGAAGCCAGCGATATGATCCTTCAAGACGATAACTTTGGAACTATCGAAAAGGCCATCGAAGGAGGAAGAAAGATATACGATAATATAGAAAAATTTGTCACATTCTTACTTTCAAGAAATTTCACCGAAGTCATACTTATAGCATCGATCTTGGGGTTCACTAGAAACTTCGCTCTACTACCGCTAGGCGCTATGCAGATCCTTTTCTTGAATATGATCGGGCAGACCGGTCCAGGTATGGGGCTCGGTGTCGATCCGGCTGACGAGGGTATCATGGATAGACCCCCTCGAGATCCTAACAGAGAACTGCTCAATAACAGGAATATTTTCATGATAGTGGCTATGGCTATAACCATGGTCGCCATGGCCACCGTCGCCTTTTACTATGGACTGACCAATGGAGATATAGATTTAGCTAGAACAATGGCTTTCACATCCATATCCGTGATGATAGTGGTCAATGCCTATAATTTCCGATCGTTAGACAAGACAATAGGTCAATTCAATCCTTTCAAAAATAAATTCATCATATTGGCCAGTCTGATAACCATACCCATGATACTTTTGACCTTGTACTATGAGCCTTTACAGGCAGTTTTCGGTAATGTACCTTTAGGAAGAACCGAATGGTTGATAGCAGGTGGAAGTGGACTAGCGACGATAGGTCTACTAGAGATGGTAAAAAGACTCACTAAGGTACTTGACCTGTGAAAAGAAAAAATCTTTTTATCAGGGTTGAAACCCTGAGTTATCCTTTATTTTTTAATTTAGTCTTCAACAAATAGTATCGGATCTCTTGTTTCAACGATGATCTCCCGTTCAAGTTTACCTACAGCAAAGGGTGGATATAACTTTCTTAGTTCGTATTTTAGACCAGGTCTTCCAAGACTTGCAACCATGAAATCGTACTTTTTTGATTCTTCGACTATCTCTTCATGTGGTTTTACAGCGCAGGATCTCAGTTTATACTTCAATTTTTTTTCTTCAGCAAAATCGTGTAGTTTTTTAAAGGTAGATTCTGTTTCAGACCCACCTCGAGTACTCAGAACCTCCAGCTTCCCGTCAAAATATTCTACCAACTCGATAGCCATATAACCGGCCTTTAAGGAATATTTACTCCCACTGCTTGGATGTAACAGTTTCTTAGGTTTTTTTATGTCCACGATCGAGTCGAAAACTAGAACGGGGATAGGACTGTGTTCAAGCACATGCAGGCACGTATCTCCAATCTCATAGGTCTGGGTCCCTGATTTAGATTGAGTCCCCATAACGATCAATTCTATGTTTTTTTCCTTAGCATAACGTATGATTTCTTTACTTGGGGTCCCCTTTCTAATGATCTTTTTTATTTTATGGATACCCATCTCATGGAGGATATCTACCCCATCTTGGATGGCCATTTTAGAAGATTTCTTTAGATCTTTCATAAGGATGTTTGTTATGGGGATATTTTTATCGCTTGTATTGATAACGTTCAATATGTGGTATTTTGCATCTGGAAAAGCATTAGCTGTGTATTTCATTGCATTTTTCATGAGTTGAGAGTCATCGGTTGCTATCAAGATAGCTTCAAACATATTGAATCATAAATTTATAGGTATTATATAAACTATTATCACTAAAATCTTTGAAATAAACTATGATGCGATTTTACTTCAAAAAATGGGAAAAAAGTTATTAAAGTTCTATAAGATTTTGTTACATGAATGCAGAGCATTCATTCGATGTTGGCAATTTGATTCCTCGTAAAGCAGTAGATGACAAAATCAAATTACAAAGAGGTTTTGGTCTCGAGTGTTTTCAAAAAGAAACCGAGAGACACAAGGATATTAATCCTGCATGTCTTCCACTATAGATAATTATAAACATATATAAATTATTTTAATTGGTCAAATTATAGAATATTTCTAGTCTTCAACAAATAGTATC
>CAYNQI010000030.1:0-11672 GCA_964399335.1 uncultured Thermoplasmata archaeon
GCTCTTGACCTGTTTTACCAGCGAAGCAGGACTTGACTTTCGGGCAGGATATACCAGCCGTCAAGTACCATTTTACATACCTGTTTCAAGGTATTTAAAGGTTGAAGGAGGGGGTAAGTGAAAGTGGAGATGTAGAAGGTGTGTTTTCACACATCACGACATTCATCCCTCTCCCTGAACGGAGAAGGGCTTCTGTCTATCTTCTTCTAAAAGCGTGACGACTCCGATAGCCATAGGTGTAAGTGAACAGATAGGAGGGATACCTCCCCTTACTGCGATATTAGTGATAATCACCGGTATCCTGGGCAACTCTGTGGGAGTAAATCTTTTGAATCTGTTTGGTGTGAAAGACAAAGTCGCACGAGGATTAGCTATGGGAGTAACTTCCCACGGACTCGGTACTGCGAAGATAATCCAGGAAGATAAACTGAGTGGTGCCGTAAGTGGTTTAGGTATGGCTCTTAATGGAATATTTACTTCTTTCATATTGTATTATCTTATACGCTTGCTTATGTGGTTGTGAACGATCGGTTTTAGAAATTGTGTGGAGGTTATATGCCTATGTTATGCAACTGACAGGCAAAGATTTAGCTTGTTAAATCTGCAAAGTACACACCATTTTACTCCTTTCGAGTAAGGCAAAAACCTATAATTTACATAAGTCGCACATAAAATTTATATATTAAATATAACAATTATAGGGTGGTAAAATGGCAACAACGATCCAGGTAGATGTGAAAACAAGAGAGAAGCTAAAAAGATTTGGCCATAAAGGGGAGTCCTACGATGATATCATCGAACGATTGATGAATTATTGCGAAGAAATGAATATAGAAGAGTTGATCGAGGCAAGATGGGAAAGACTTCAAAAAGAAAAAAATGAATACATCCCTTTGGAAGAGATTTAGATGGAAATCTTATTACATCCCCGTGTTCAAAAATATCTTAATGATAATGGGGAAAAAGAAAGACTCGTAAAGCATATTAGAAAATTAGCTATCGATCCATATAATCCTAGGAGTGGAGTGGATATAAAAAAATTAAAAGGAAAACGTCATGACATGTATAGATTGAGAGTCGGGAATCATAGGTTCGAATATTTTATAGACGAAGAAAAGATCTGGATTGATGATGCTTTTCACAGGGGAAGAGGATACAAATAAATAGACTTACTCGAAAAGGCAAATGACGTTAAAAATGTACCATTTTGTAAACGGACTCATCAGAATCCGCAGTGATAACGAGGATCAAGATAAATAAATGAACGGAGTGAATTTATTAGTCGAAAAGCAGACGCTTTCTAACACCACGTTTAAAATCAGAGATTTCTAAACGGACTCATCAGAAGGTTGGCGCCTTCTAACTATCCGTCAATTATGAAAAAATAATGTGACGGACACCGCAGAATGCTATCGCATTCTCCTTGTCCGTAAAAATGTACCATTTTGTAGACGAACTCATCAGAAGGTTGGCGCCTTCTAACTATCCGTCAATTATGAACCGGAAAGTAGACGGACGCGACGGGATTCGAACCCGTGCTGTCTGCCTTAGAAGGGCAGCGCCATGTCCAGGCTAGGCCACGCGCCCATTGTTAAGAGTGTTTTTCCCTTACCGTACCTAAGCTGAAACTATTTTCAGATAAGTAATTTTTCCTACTCTTCCTCGGTATCCTCGACGATCTCTTTCTCCTCTTCCTCACCGATGACCTTAGTCATGGCGATCAGTTCGTCATCCTCTTTAACTCTCATAGTTTTCACACCCATGGTGTTCCTTCCCTGTATGCTGATATCATCCACAGCAGTTCTTATGATCATCCCGGTCCTACTCATCAGGAGGATCTCTTCGCCCTCTTCAACAACTCTAGCACATCTGACTTCGCCGGTCCGATCATTTGTCTTCATGGTGATCACACCTTTAGCTCCTCGGTGTGTCTTCCTGTACTTTTCGACGGGACACCTCTTACCGTATCCGTTCTCAGTCAATGTCAACAGCATATCATCGTCATCAACAAGCGTCATACTGACAACTTCGTCCCCATCTCGGAGTTCTGCACCTTTGACACCCATTGTGTACCTTCCAGTAGCTCTTACCTCGCTTTCATCGAAACGTACCGCTTGTCCGTGTTTGGTAGCCAGCATGATCTCTTTTTCACCGTTAGATAATTTAGTATCCACGAGTTCATCGTCTTCCATCAACCTGATGGCCCATATCCCGGTAACCCTTGGATTACTGTAAGCCGCCAGGGACGTTTTCTTGATCTTACCTTTCTTAGTTGAGAACAACAAGTACTCGTCTTCTGGGAAATCACTGACGTGTAAAAGATCCTCGACTTTCTCGTCCCTTTCCAACCTTGGCAGCATGTTCACTATAGGTCTACCTTGGGTCCTACGACCCCCCTTCGGAACCTTATAGGCTTTCAACCAGTAAACCCTACCTTTATTGGTGAAGAACAATAAATAATCGTGGGAATCCACCACGAACATGTCAACAACATGATCTTCATCCTTGGTATCCATACCTATAAGTCCGACTCCGCCTCTACGCTGTTTACGGTAGGTATCTACAGGTAACCTTTTGATGTAACCACGTCGAGTCAAAGTGATCACTAATTTCTCTTTTGGAATAAGATCTTCAGTTTCGACCTGCACTGCATCTTTATCGATCTCAGTCCTTCTCTCGTCACCGTACTCCTCGGCAAGTTCATCCAACTCATCTTTGATGATATCCAAGATCTTCTGTTCATCACTCAATATACTCTTGTATTCCTTGATCTTCTCTTCGATCTCTTCGTACTCCGTCTGAAGTTTATCACGTTCCAAACCCGTCAATCTCCTCAACCTCATATCCAGGATGGCCTGGGCCTGTCTCTCACTCAACAGGAACTTAGAGACCAGTTTTCTTTTAGCTTCGGCTTGGTCCTCGGCTCCACGGATTATCTTTATGACTTCATCTAAGTTACTAAGAGCGGTCAACAAACCTTCCAAGATGTGAGCTCTCTCTTCTGCCTTATCTAGATCGTACTTCGTTCTACGTGTGACTACATCGATTCGATGATCGATATAATGCTGTATAGTCTCTTTTAAAGATAATATCTCAGGTTCGTCATCAACTAAAGCTAGATTGATGACCCCGAATGTAACCTCCATCTGAGTATGCTTGAACAATTTATTCAAAGCCACTTCTGGGAGGGTTCCTCTTTTAAGTTCTACAACAACTCTCACACCATCTCTATCTGATTCGTCCCTAAGATCGGAGACTTCATCCAAAGTTTCTCTTTTGACTAGATCAGCTATATTTTCAACCAGAGTAGCTTTGTTGACCTGATACGGAATCTCATTGATTATGATACGACTCCTGTTCCCGCCCATATCTTCGATCCTAGCTTTAGCACGGACGGTTATCTTACCCCTCCCGGTCTTGTAAGCTTGATAAACTCCTTCGTGACCGTAGATTATACCTCCGGTCGGGAAATCAGGACCAGGTAGTACATCCATAAGATCCACAACATCGGATCCAGGTTCATCTATCAACATCTTAGTTGCATCAACGAGTTCGTTCAGATTGTGCGGTGGTACGTTCGTGGACATCCCTACTGCGATCCCGCTTGAACCGTTCAACAACAGATTGGGTAACTTGGAAGGCAGTACAACCGGTTCCTCTAACGAACCGTCGTAATTGTCTCGAAACTCAACAGTTTCTTTACCGATATCCTCTAGCATCTCCTCTGCTATGGCTTCCATCCGAGCTTCCGTGTAACGCATAGCGGCTGGTTCATCACCATCTAGTGATCCAAAATTACCCTGCCCATCCACAAGTGGGTAGCGCAAAGAGAAATCCTGAGCCATCCGCACCAACGTGTCGTAAACGGCTTGGTCACCATGTGGATGGTACTTACCGAGCACGTCACCGACTACACGGGCGGACTTCTTGTGAGATTTTTTAGAGGACAACCCTTCCTGGTGCATAGAATACAATATCCTTCTATGTACGGGTTTCAAACCATCTCTAACGTCAGGAAGTGCCCTACCCACGATCACGCTCATCGCGTAATTTATGTAAGAATTCTTCATCTCCTCTTCGATATTTTTTTCGTAAACTTCATCAGCGATACCGTTATCAACATCGACCATCGTAAAAACCTCATAAATCTATATTAGTTGCCTCAGCGGCGTTCTTTTGGATGAACTCTTTTCTAGGTGAAACATCTTTTCCCATGAGGATATCGAACAATTCATCTGCATTCTCGGCGTCCTCTATAGTAACTCTAGCGAGTATCCTGTTATCGGGGTCCATGGTTGTTTCCCACAACTCCTTGGGGTTCATCTCACCTAGACCTTTATTCCTCTGTAAACTGACTCCTCTTTTACCCCACTCTTCGAGGATCTCATTCTTCTCAGATTCGTCGTAAGCGTACCTTACCCCTCCACCTTTTCGTATCTTGTACAACGGTGGTTGAGCCATGTACAGGTAACCCTCTTCGATCAGGGGCTTCATGTAGCGGTAAAAGAATGTCAGTAATAATGTTCGTATATGTGCTCCATCTATATCGGCATCGGTCATTATTATTATCTTATGATATCTAGTTTCCTCGACCTCAAATTCGTCTCCGATACCGGTACCTAGAGCCGAGATTATGGAACGTATCTCCTTGTTCTCCAGCATCTTATCGATGCGGGCCTTCTCCACGTTTATGATCTTCCCTCTTAAAGGTAAAATAGCTTGAAAATTCCTATCTCTACCCTGTTTTGCAGAACCGCCTGCAGAATCTCCCTCGACTAGGTACAACTCAGATTCAGTCGGATCCGGATTCGAACAGTCAGCTAACTTACCGGGCAGATCTGAACTACCTAGAACACCCTTTCGACGGGTTAGCTCCTTTGCTTTTTTCGCAGCTCTACGAGCCTTTGCGGCCATCACGGCCTTCTCGATGATCACACTACCAACATCAGGGTGCTCTTCTAGATATGTCAGAAGTTTATCACTCAGAACTGATTGAACTATCCCACGTATCTCACTGTTACCCAATTTCATCTTAGTCTGTCCTTCGAACTGGGGTTCCGGTAGTTTCACGTTAATTATAGCGGTCAAACCTTCTCTGAAATCGTTACCGGATAGTTCGATATCTTTAGCTAGGTCGTTCCTATCCGCGTACTTTTTCAACGTATTGGTCAAACCAGCTCTGAAACCAGTAAGATGTGTACCCCCCTCAACTGTGTGAATATTGTTGGCAAAGGGCATGATCTCTCTGTTATAAGATTCAGATAGATACTGCAAGGCCACTTCAACATGTACCCCATCACTTCTATCCTTAAAATAAACGGGTTCTGGATGCAGTGTTTGTTTTCCTTCATTTAGGTATTCAACGAACTCTACGATACCACCTTCGTAATGGAATTCACACCTTTCGTCACATCTCTTATCTTCAAGAGTGATCCTGAGACCTTTATTCAAGAACGCTAATTCGCGCATCCTTTTCTTCAACGTCGAAAACTTGAATTCAACGGTTTCGAATATTTCTTTATCAGGCATGAAAGTCACAGTCGTGCCAGTGTGCTTTCCACCGTCTCCCTTCTCTATCAGATCAGATACAGGTGTACCTCTTTCATATCTTTGAACATACAATTTCCCTTCTCTTTTGACTTCGACTTCTAACCACTCCGATAATGCGTTAACGACTGAAACACCTACTCCATGAAGTCCACCTGAAACCTTGTAACTTTTACTGTCGAACTTACCTCCTGCGTGAAGCTTCGTCATGACGATCTCCACACCCGGTTTACCGTATTGAGGATGTTCGCTGACAGGCACTCCTCTCCCGTTGTCATCAACTGTTACGCTGCCATCTTCATTAACTGTAACCTCGATCCGGTCACAGTATCCTTCCATGGCCTCATCTATACTGTTATCAACCACTTCGTAAACAAGGTGATGAAGACCGTTCTCATCTGTGCTGCCTATGTACATACTTGGACGTTTTCTAACAGCACTCAGGCCTTCTAGAACTTTTATTTTATCAGAGTCATAAAGTCTTTTTTTATCTATAATCGATTCTTTTTCCATTATTCTTCCACCATTTGAACAATCGTATAATTTGACATCTATAGAGTGCATCCCGATAAGGGTACTCTTCTTTAAACTTACCGTTTATCACTACATTTTCAAAGTATATAATTCTTTTCACCCCTCTGGGTATAAAAAAAGAATAAGCTAATATCAACGTATTATTCACTGTTCTTTATTTTATCTTTAGCTGTCTTATCTAGCTCTTTTTGATAGAGGTGATCTAATACTAATCCCACTGCAACTAGTATTAGAGTAATCCAGATGAACAATACCATATCAAATACATGGGAAAGTATGAGTAGAACTGCACCTATTCCAGCTATGATGTAAGGCAAGGCTGTTCTCCAAGTCCACTCAAATTTGACCTCCCTTACTTCACTACCACATAAACTACATTTTTCTTTTTTCTTCTTAACATTGGAACATTTTTTACATACATAACGGGAAGGCATATAATTTCTTAAACTTGTTAAATATATTTCTTTTACCCCTTTATTTCAAACATCGGAATAAGAAAACAAGTATTTAAGCGAATATTTTATAATATACGTTATTATGTGATTTGAGGTGGACATATGCCGGAAAGAAGGATCAAGGAGCACCCTGTTTTAGAATTTGAACGGGGCAACGAGTTTTATTTCGATTATGAAGGTAGAAAAGTCAAAGCCTACGAAGGCGAAACAATCGCCTCCGCCCTGTATGCTGACGGACTGAGAAAATTCACGGAAAGTAAACTGTTAGAAAGACCGAGAGGTTTTTTCTGTGCCATAGGTAAATGTTCATCGTGTATCATGTCCGTAGATGATATACCACATACAAGAACTTGCGTAGTTCTAGCCAAGGAAGGTATGAAGGTCGAAAATCAAGGAGCTAGACCAGATTTTCCTTCTGTTGAAGTTGAGAAAGGTAAGAGGTTAGAAGAAGATATAGGGATAGCTATAGTGGGAGGCGGTCCAGCCGGTCTTACTGCAGCTATAATCGCAGCGGAACACGGTGCTGATGTGCATCTCTTCGACGAAGGGGACAAGTTAGGAGGTCAATTAGTCAAACAGACCCACCAGTTCTTTGGAAGTCATACTGAAGATGCGGGTATCAGAGGCATACACATCGCAGACGAGTTGATCGAGAGAGCACAGGAACTAGGTGTGGAATTCCACAACAGATCCACCGTTTTGGGATTCTATCCGGAAAGGACAATAGCAGTTGAACATGATAACCGATTTGAGATTTACAATACTGAAGGTATTATTTACGCAACTGGTGCCATCGAGAACTTCTTAGCTTTCGAGAACAACGACCTACCAGGTGTTTACGGTGCAGGAGGGGTTCAGACTTTGATGAACGAGCAGGGAATAGTTCCCGGTGAAAAAGTTTTGATGATCGGGTCTGGAAACGTCGGAGTTATCGTAAGTTACCAGTTGATACAAGCAGGCGTGGACGTTGTCGAAGTCGTAGAGGCACTACCTGAGATCGGTGGGTATCAAGTTCACGCTTCAAAATTAAGAAGGGCGGGAGTTCCGCTCAACACCCGACACACCATAAAGAAGGCCTTGGGAGAAGAAAAAGTAGAAGGTGCCATCGTTCAGGAGATCGATGAGAACTGGCAGCCTATCGAAGGTACGGAACGAGAAGTGGAATGTGATGTGATCTGTATAGCTGTTGGACTGCATCCGGATAATGAGTTCCTGAGGCAGGCAGGTTGCGAGATGGAATATATTCGAGAACTCGGTGGATACGTTCCGAAAAGAACGGAAAACATGAGAACAACCACGGAAAGAGTTTACGTAGCAGGGGATTCAGCAGGCATCGAAGAAGCTACCGTAGCAGCTCTAGAGGGCAAGATAGCCGGAGCGGCTCTTACCGAAGAGATTTATGGTTCCTCAAAAGAGTTAGAAAAGAAGAAAGAAGAGGCCAAGAAGAGTTTAGAACAGATGAGGATGGGTCCTTATGGTGAGGCACCCAGACAAGGGGTAAAGATGTGTACAGTAGATGAGGAGGTGTGCTGAATGTCGGATTATAAGAGTACAGGTGTGATATCGTTAGATGATATAGAAGTCCCCAGCGATGAGAGATTGAAAGCAGGTCCTGTAGTGATAATAGAATGTGTTGAGAACATACCCTGTGACCCTTGTGTTGCAGCCTGCCCCAAAGAAGCCATATCCATGGATATCATAACCGACGTACCGGATATAGATTTTGAAGAATGTATCGGCTGTGCTTTATGTGTTACAGAATGTCCCGGTCTAGCGATCTTCGTGGTTGACTGCAGTTACAGTGATGAGAAATGTAAAATCACAGTTCCTTATGAGTACTTACCCGTTCCCGAGAAGGGAGATATCGTTAATGCCTTGGATAAGCGAGGAGATAAGGTACAGGAAGCTGAGGTCGTGAACGTGAGACACTCGGGTAAAACTTACGGTATAACCATGGAGGTCGATAAAGAGAACGTTTGGTCCGTTCGGGGATTGGAGGTGATCGAATGACTGTAGTTATCTGTAGGTGTGAGGACCTCACCGAAGAGGATATAGTCGAAGCCATCGAGAAAGGATACGATGAATTAGAAACTTTGAAAAGACACCTGAGAATGGGCATGGGTCCGTGCCAGGGTAAGAGTTGTATCCCATTAGCTGAAAGGATATTGTGTCGAGAAACTGGGAAGAGTCCCGATGATATCAGAGAACCTACTTCTAGACCACCTAACAAACCAGTTCCTTTTGCATTACTAGCTTCCGAGGAGGTCGATGACCATGAGTGAAGAGGCTGGGGTTGTGATCATAGGAGCTGGAGTTAACGGTCTTGGAACCGCTTACCATCTTGGAAAGATGGGGTACGACGACGTTGTGGTTCTTGACAAATCTTACATATGTTCCGGAGCAAGCGGTAGGAACGGAGGAGGTATCCGTCAGCAGTGGACCTCCGAGGAAAACATCAAATTAGCTTTAGAAAGTCGAAAGATGTTCGAAAAGTTGAATGAAGAGTTGGAAGAGGATCTAGAGTTTTATCAGGGCGGTTACCTGGTTTTAGCTTTCGATGAAGACGAGTCTAAAGAATTTAAAAAGAACGTGAAACTTCAGAACAGCTTGGGTGTTGAGAGCCAACATTTAACTCCCGAAGAGGCTAAAGAGATAGTCCCTGAACTAAACATCTCGGACGTTGTTGCCGCTACTTTCAACCAAACCGATGGTACGATCTATCCTTTCAAGGTTGTCAATGGTTATGCCAACCGTGTTAGAGAGATGGGTATCGATATAAGGGATCACACCGAAGTATTGGATATCGTCACCGACGGCGATGAGATAAAGAAGGTCAAAACCGAGGACGGAGATATCAAAACCGATACTGTGGTTAACGCCGCCGGTGGTTGGTCATCCAAAGTCGCGGAGATGGCTGGTGCCGAAATTCCCAACAAGCCAGTAAGGCACGAGATAATGGTGACTGAACCTTACAAGCGTTTTTTGGAACCTATGGTTATTTCATTCAAACACGGTATCTATTTCAGTCAGAGTGAACACGGGAACGTAGTAGGTGGTATGGGCAATCCCGGCGAGGAAGTCGGTATAAATCAGACTGGAAGTCTATGGTTCATGAAGAACTTCTCGAAAACACTCATAGATTTCATCCCAAGATTCAGCGGTGTTAACATGATAAGACAGTGGGCCGGGCTTTATGATACCACACCAGATGCACAACCGATCTTGGGGACTGTTCCTGAAGTTGAGAGATTCTACCAGATCAACGGATTCAGCGGTCACGGCTTCATGGTTTCACCGGTAGTTGACAAAGTTACAGCAGAATTGATACTTGGTAAAGAGCCTTCTATGGACATCGATAGGTTGAGTGTCACTAGATTCGAGGCCGAGGACTTCGAGGCTGAAGGAGCGGTAGTAGGGTGACCTACTCCCACACGGAAGAACCGTATAGAGGATGCCTGAGAGATCTGCTCTGAATCAATCGGAGGTATGGAACTTCTCGATATATACCGCAAGAAAATTGTTTCCGGTTGTAACCGTAAAGTTAATTAATATAGTTTACTATTGTGATAGATGAGATGTCGATAATGCTCACCGACGAAGAGTTACTGCAGGTCTTGGTCAAGATGAATCCCTGGTGGCAGACCAACCAGGTCCCGAACCATCTTAAGAAGGATAAAAATAGAAAGATTCTTAGTGAACTCCAATCATTTATTGACGAAGATAGGATCACTTCACTTATAGGGCTCAGACGGGTGGGAAAGACAACACTGTTGTATCAGTTGATAGATCACCTTCTCGATGATGAGAGCAAAGAAAACGTTCTCTATGCGAGTCTAGACGATGTAACTCTCATCGATTTAAAAAAACCCGTCAAAAGGATCTTCGAAGTCTACAAAAATAAAGTCAAAAAAGACGAAGGCATGACCTATCTTTTTTTGGATGAGATAGAATTCGACGAGACGTGGGAATTGGAATTGAAAAATATTTGGGATAGAGAGAACGTAAAGATCTTTATCAGCGGTTCATCTTCACTCAAGATCAAGAGATCTAAAGAAAGTCTAGTAGGCAGGATTCATACTATTCGACTCCCCCCACTTTCCTTCTACGATTTCATGAGTTTCGACGGTGTAGAGTTGGATATGGGTGATCATAGAAAAGAGTTTCAAAAAAGATTGCTAAGGGGTAGCGAGGAAGCATATGATGCCGTTGAAAACTGCACATACGAACTGAATCTTTTGAAGGAAGATGCCCGATCTGATCTCAATAGGTATCTGATAAGAGGCGGTTTCCCCGAAACTTTCAGCGTTGATAAGATAGATATTTGGCAGAGATTTCTTAAAGAAGACGTGGTTGATAGAGTACTTTTTAGAGATATACCCGAAATTTACGATGTCCGAAATAGAAAGCTATTGGTCTCTTTGATTCAATTTGTAGCGGCTGAAAGTTCGAGTTTATTCAGTTATAATTCCCTTTCACAGGACCTAGGTGCTAGAAATGAGACCATATCCAATTATATGACCTACCTTGAAAATTCTTTTCTGATACATATACATCAAAATTATACCTCATCATATCAGAAAAGGATAAGATCTAGAAAAAAGATATACATGGCCGATACAGGGTTAAGGAATGCCCTGCTGAACAAAGATGACGAAATCATGAGTGATGCTAGAGAGATGGGTGTAGGGATGGAGAACTTGATCGCGATAGCTTTAGAGTCCATGGCTGATAGATACGATGCTGATCTTTTCTACTGGCGAGACAAATATGAAGTAGATTTCGTTCTTGAGAAAGAAAAACCAGTCCCCATCGAGGTGAAATATAAAGAAAAGCTCCGCACTTCCGATCTTAAAGGTCTCAAAAAATTCCAAGAAGAACATGGTGAAGGCGGGATAGTGATCACCAAAGATAGGATGGATTATAATGATGATACAGCATTTATACCAGTATGGGCTTTTCTGACACTTGTTTGATCTTCGATTGTATATCTTCTCGATTATTTTCCTCTTCGTCACGGATTTGGCTCATCCTCTCTAGCGATTCAAAAAGGTATAGAGATTCCTACCCAGTCTACCAAAGTGACGATGAAGGCAAGGTAGATTTAACCTCTTGATAAGAAACCTATTAAATAGGATG
>CAYNQI010000031.1:0-10846 GCA_964399335.1 uncultured Thermoplasmata archaeon
TTCATCCATCCGATAATCCATAGAAAATAGAACTTTTATAATCACACTCTACCTTCCTCACAGATCGGGATCTCACCCTTATAATACAGCACTCCATCCACATACTCCACCTGTACTGCATGGAATTCTACACCCGAGTCGATGGCCTCGTAAAATGTGGAACTGAAATCGGGATCCCTCTCTTTATAAGGTAAAAAACACTTGGCATCGGGTCTGAATATCAAAAATATCACCGCAGCATCATCCTCTACCTTGATCAACTCCTCTAAGTGCCTTTTACCTCTGGTCGTAGGAGCGTCAGGGAACAGTGCCACACCGTCTTTAGCTAGAGTACATCCCTTGACCTCGACCCAAACTCTACTACCGTTCCGGTCTACTAAAAAATCGATGCGACTTTCCCCGAGCTTCTGCTCCGCCTTGAAGGAATCCATACCCTTTATCGGGTTCATCTCATCGTCTTCAAAGATCTTCTCCACTATCATCCTGTGATATCCAGAATTAACTAAGATCCAATCATCACCGACTTTTCCTGCCACTAGATCGTAATCCGTCTTTCTATCCTTTTTATCCACTTTTTTAAGGAGTACTTCGTTACCTTCGTAAAGAACCTCCTTGAGCCTGCCTGGGTCTCTGACGTGAACTAGTTTTACTTCCTCGGATCTCTCGATCTCAACCTTACCTAAAAATCGATTCTCACGAGATAAGAATCTAGCCTCGGTATCGTAAGGGATCTCGATTATTTCCTTCTTCATAGTCAGACCTTAAAGGATGTTCATATATATTAATGCAAGGAAAAGTAAACCTCCTAGACTCGTATTTATGTAGGGCAACGTCCAGTAGATCTTTTCGATCTTCAACCTACTGAACAGCAACAGGGAAAACGGGACCAACGGATAGATCAGAACCAGTAAACTCATGGGATGAAAGTCAACTAAATACAACACGATGATAACCAATACACTCCAAAATACAGTACATAGTACAAGAGAAATTTTCTTTCCTAAGACTGTAGCCGTGGTACTGATACCGGCATCTCTATCGTACTTTATATCCGGTACCGCTGAAAATACATGCATAGCAGATATATGAGCAAAACCAGCTATCACAAATAACAGTGGTGGTAAAGAATCAGCCACCAACACATACCCGAATATTCCGGGCATTATGTACAACATATTTGAAGAGAAGTCGAGTATGGGTATACCTTTGAACCGTAGAGGTTTTGCGCTGTAGAAATAGGATAGAAATAGAAATCCAAAGAAAACAAAACGTTGTATCCAATTCTCCTGGAATATCATCAAAACCAAACTGATCGCAGTTGTAAAGTACAAAATAATTTTAAGATCTTGAATATTCTCTTTAGCTAATTTAGTCTCTTTTTCTTCCTTCTTCGGATTGTTTTTATCAGTTGACATGTCGAACAGGTCGTTCACACCGTAGATGAAGATGTTCGCAAGTATGAAGAAATAGAATAGATAGATGTAATACTGTAACTCATAAAAATCACTGATATTCCTTGCTCCAAGAGTATAACCGATAACAAAAGTACCGCCAGTATAGATCCAAAAGCGAAATCTAGATGTTTTAAAAGCGTACCTTACTTTCTCAAACATTCACCATCTCCCTTCAATTTCCATGTTTTTTCGGTTGAAATATATTTATCATCCCTTTAGCGATGATCCGACTTTTAGAGGGCTTCAATTTTTTATCGTAAACCAGGTAAGGTTCTTTTCTGATCCCCTTAGTGGTCCATTTGTACATATCTGAAGATGTCTTTATAGGTATAAGATACCTCTTGGGTATGTATCTAAACCCATCTTCAGCGACCTCCTGCCATCTGTCGTATCTTCTCACCTGTTTTTCCATGAATGTTGAAAAACCATTATTCTTTAATGATGTTTCTGAGTGCTCCAAAGACCTCAAGCCGAATTCCTCAAGGTCCGAGGCAGGGAAGTAATGTCTACCTAATGTCATATCCTCTTCGATATCCCTTATAAAATTGGCGTACTGCATGGCCCTACCGAGATATCTAGCAGGCATGTAAGATTCTTCTGGCAAATCCAATATCTTGGCCATCATCAAACCTATGACTTCAGCTGAACCGTAGAGGTACTGCTTGAGTTCGTCGATGTTCTCGTATCTACTCTTGGTGATATCCAATTCCATGGAATGGAAGAATGCCTGGATCCAGTCGGTATCGAAACCTTTACGATCCTGAAGTTCTATAAAAGAGTCGATGACTTTATTTTTAGATCTTTTACCAGATAAAGCTTTTTCATACTTGTTCTTAAAATCGTAGAAACCATCAACATCTTGTGGGATAAAATCTACGAAATCATCTGCCTTTCGAACGAAACTGTACAAGATAGATACGTCTTTCCTAACGTCCTTTGGGAAGAATAGACTACTGTAATAGTAGGTCTTGCTGCCTCTCTTGAATATATTTTTAGATAAACTATGTTTCAATATCTTCATACTTCAACCCTCCGTCAAATTTCTCATCGACCTTGTCGGCAACGATCTGAGATGAGATCAACGTCATGGGAACTCCGATCCCAGGATGGGTGTACTGCCCAGTATAATACAGGTTATCGACTTTCTTACTGTGATGTCTAGGTCGCCACATTGCGGTCTGCTTCAATGTATGGACCAAGCTCAAAGCAGTTCCTTTGTAGGCATTGTAATCGTTTCTAAAATCATCGACTGCGAATATCCTTTTAGTGATAACATGATCCCGAATATTTTCCCCGACTTTCTTCTCAAGATCTGACATTATCTGGTTATAGAATCTCTCTCTATCTTCTTCAGTGTCCTCTAAACCAGGTGCTAAGGGGACCAATATGAACAGAGTTTCACAGCCCTCTGGAGCTAAACCAGGATCTGTTTTGGATGGTACATTAACATAATATGACGGGGTCTTTGGCCATTGGGGTTCCTCGGACTCAAATATCTCATCGAAATTTTTTGCCCAATCTCGATCCAAATACATGGTATGATGTAGTAACTCATCGATCTGCTTGTCGATACCTACATATGCTACAAATGCTGAGGGAGCGAACTGTTTCTTATCCCAATATCCCTGATCGTAGGTCCGATATTTCTTTTCTAACAGATTTAATTCAGTATACGGATAATCACCGTTGACTATCACGATATCTGTAGGGTAATTACCCTTATTTGTTTTCAAAGCATCAGCCTTGCCATCGTCAACGAATATCTTCTCAACTTCGTGATTCAGCTTGAATTCAGCACCATTATCCTCAGCTATATCCTGGATACTGTCAGCGACTATCCTTATCCCACCTATCGGGAACCAAACACCTTTGATAAAATCTACATAGGACATAAGTTGGTATATAGCAGGTGTTATCTTTGGTGATCCTCCCAAGAAACCTATCGAGTACTCCAGTATCTTCCTAGCTTCGTCACTTTCAAAATGATCTGTGACCAGCTTATCTAAATTCTTAAAGATATCCAACTTACTCCCGCTTCTTAACAGTTTCAAATTGAAGAAGTCAGATATGGAACTGAAGTCTTTGAATATCAACCCATCCATGGATGTATTGTATTTCCTTTCAGCCTCCTTTAGATAACTCTCTAATTTTTCTCCACCGTTCTCTTCCAATCCATCGAACAGTTCGTAATTATCTTCAACATTAGCTCTGATATCTAAGACTTTATCCATTCCGAAGTGGATCCTATAAGATGGGTCGAGTCTCTTCAGCTCGAACTGATCTTCCGGTTTAGTATCCAATTTTTTATAAAAGTCCTCAAATACGTCAGGCATGAGATACCAAGAAGGTCCCATATCGAATTGGAATCCTTTATCTCTGTGTACCCGTGCTCGCCCGCCTATCTGATCATTCTTTTCAAAGACAGTAACGTCATACCCTTTTTTGGCCATGAGTGCGGCGGCAGACAAACCACCGAATCCAGCACCTATTATACTTACTTCCATATAGTTCACCCTTTTCTTTATAATTCCATTCTTTCTATTTATAACTTATATTTTATATCTGTCCCTCACTTTTTTTCTCTAGCAGTATAGCAGGTTTGATATCTTTCAAACCCTCTATAGAGCCCATCTTTTCACCGATGATTTCCGATAATTCTTCACCATCTTTAGTCCATACTTCTGTCATCAACATATGGTCTCCGGTTGATTTTGCCACCCATCGAACACCGTCGATCTTCCTGAGCTCTTCGACAGCTGTCAACATATCTTGTGGTTCAACATCTAAACCGATTATAGTTACCATATTGTATCCAAGGCTATTTGGGTCTATATCTAATGTGAATTTATTGATCACTCCCTGTTCTTCTAAAGAACGAACTCTATTTCTAACCGTAGCCTCACTTACATTTAATTCATCAGCAATCTCAGTGAAGGGTTTTCTAGAGTTTTTCTCAAGGATTTTGAGTATGTTCTTATCAGTTTCGTCAATGTTAACCATGTTAATCGTATAATACTTGCGCTTCTAATTAAACTTTTTGCGAATATCGAACAAAAGATTAATATAACTCGTATTTATTACCTTGTTATGCATATGAAAAACTATAAAATATTGAAATCAGGTATAAAGATAAAGGAGGCATGAAGATTATGGAAATAGATGATATGAGCTTCGACGAACTGTTGATTATAGCAGCAAAATCGGAGGTCAATGCGAGAGAGGTTTACGAATATTTGGCTAATCGAAGTGATAATTTCGTAGTGACGGATCGGTTCGAGTTTTTGGCTAGTGAAGAGCAGAAACATGAAGATTTCATCAGAGATCTTTACAAGAAAAGAAACAGTGGGAAGGATTTAGAAGTAAAAAAAGACACTCCCGTTCCGATACCATTCATAAAATATGATGATCATACCGACGAATCAGAGATCATAAGTCAGGCTATGGAAGCCGAGATAGCTTCGAGGGATTTCTACCAGGATATGGCCGATAAGGCACAGAGTGTCGAAGGTTCAGGCGATCCGGAAAAACTACTCAGATACTTATCCGGGATGGAGCAGAACCACTATGAAATTTTAAAATCTGAAAGGGAAAGGATGCTGGAATTCGAAGAATTCGACGAGTACCATCCTGCGATGCACATGGGACCTTGAAAGGAGATGATAAAGATGGCAAAATGGGAATGTATAGTTTGTGGATATATTTACGATGAAGAAAAAGGCGACAAAATGAGCGACATAGAACCCGGTACAAAGTTCGAGGATCTACCCGATGACTGGGTATGCCCTGTCTGTGGAGCGCCAAAGGACCAATTTGAGAAGATTGAATAATTATTTATAGAGATACAGGTTATATACAAAATTGGTGAGATATATGAGCAAGGAAGAAGTAATAAAAGAGGGTGCACTCTCAAAGGATTTTACTTTAGAAGATCAAAAAGGAGATGAATTCACTCTATCAGATTTAAAAGGAATGAAAGTCCTGCTCTCGTTCCATCCTTTAGCAGGGACCAGTGTCTGTGCAGAGCAGATGAAGTCACTGGAAGAGAACAGGGAGAAGTTCGAAGAATTGAACACAGTTCCAGTGGGGATAAGCGTTGACTCCGTTCCAGCTAAGAAACTATGGGCTGAAGATATAGGTGTTGAAGAAACAAGATTACTATCTGACTTCTGGCCCCATGGAAAAGTTATCAAGATGTACGGACTCTTCAGAGAGGAGGACGGATTTTCAGAAAGAGCTAACATACTTATCGATGAGGATCAAAAGGTGATCTTCTCCAAGGTTTACCCGATAGGAGAAGTCCCTGATCTAGATGAAATATTTACTAAAATAGAAGAGAGGTGATATATGTGACAAAAATAGAGGAATTGTACCAATCGGATGATTGGAAGACCGAGAAGCACGTGCCGGTGTTAGAGATCAAAGAGAAAGACGAGGGTTATCTTGTGAAGGCGTCAGTAGGTAAAGAGATAGCACATCCAAATACCACTGAACACCACATACGGTGGATAGAACTGTACTTCCATCCAGAAGGTGGAAAGTTCCCTTATCAGTTAGGGAAATTCGAGTTCACTTCACACGGAGAATCTACAGAAGGGCCTGATACGAGTACGGTTTATACCGAACCGAAGGTCAAAGCGTTTTTTAAAACTGAAAAACCCGGTACGATAGTGGCTAATTCATACTGTAACATTCACGGTCTTTGGACCAATGAAGAAGATATAAAATAGGTGTATTAAATGGAAGAGAAAAAAGGCATGCCATTGATAGGAGATAAGTTCCCAGAGATGACAGTCAGTACCACACACGGAGAGATAAAACTACCAGATAAGTTCAAAGGACAGTGGTTCATCCTGTTCTCACACCCAGCGGATTTCACGCCGGTGTGCACGACGGAGTTCTACGCCTTCCAGAAAAGATACGATCAGTTCAGAGAACTCGACACAGAACTCATAGGTCTTAGTATAGACCAGGTATTCAGCCATCTGAAATGGGAAGAATGGATCGAAGAGAAGATGGGTGAGAAGATCGAATTCCCGATAATTGCCGATGGAAGAGGTAAAGTTGCTGAGCAGTTGGGTCTCATTCATGGTGGAGAAGGTACCACTACTGTAAGAGCTGTTTTCATGGTGGATCCAAAATCGACTATACGTGCTATACTGTACTACCCAGCAGAACTCGGTAGGAACATGGACGAATTCATCAGGATGATCAAGGGATTCCAGAAAGCAGATAAAGAGGGCGTGGCCATACCTGCAAACTGGCCAAACAACGAACTAGTGAAAGATAGAGTGATCATACCACCGGCGAACAGTGTCGAAGCAATCAAAGACAGGAAGAAGAGAGAGAAGGACGGAGAGATCGAGTGCTACGACTGGTGGCTGTGTCACAGGGAACCGTAAAACCCCTTTCTTTTTAATTATTTAAGGTAGATATCATGACAGAAAAGTTAGAAGTTTACAGATGTAACATATGCGGGAACATAGTAGAAGTGGTTCACGAAGGTATAGGTGAACTGGTCTGCTGTGGAGAACCCATGGAATTGTTGGAAGAGAAAGTAGAAGAAGAAGGTATGGAAAAACATCTTCCAGTTGTTGAAGAAGTCGACGAAGGTGTCAAAGTTAAAGTTGGTGAGAAGGAACACCCCATGGAGGAAAAGCACTACATAGAGTGGATAGAGGTGCTGACTGAAGATGGGGCTTATAGAGTATTTTTAGAACCCGGTGATAAGCCGGAAGTTGTTTTCGATCTGAATCAGGATAAAATAACTGCAGTCAGAGAGTACTGCAGTGTTCACGGATTATGGAAAATTTAGAGGTGTATATATATGGGAAAAATGACAGATAAATCGTTAGAGGAAGCCTTTGCAGGCGAGTCAAAAGCGCACATGAAATACTTGATCTTCAGTGAAGTAGCTGAAAGAGAAGGAAAAGAGAACGTTGCACGGATGTTCAAAGCTATCGCCTATGCGGAACGGGTCCATGCTACGAACCATGCAAGAGAACTTGACAAGATAGGTGATACGGAAGAGAACCTTCAAGCAGGTATCAACGGTGAGGATTTCGAAGTGCACTGGATGTATCCTGCCTACCACGAGATAGCACATCTCGAAGAGGAAGAAGGAGCTAAACGGTCCATACATTATGCTTTGGAGGCCGAGAAGATCCATTCTAAGATGTACGAGAAAGCAAAGAATGCCGTTGAGAAGGGCGATGATATCGAGTTGGATGAAGTTTACATCTGCCCGGTATGTGGTTATACTCATGAGGGAGAACCACCTAAGGAATGTCCGGTCTGCGGTGTTACCAGTGATAAGTTCAAGATGTTTGAATGAGGTGTTTATAGATGATAAAAGAAAGTGTTGAAAAGTCCATAAACGATCAGATAAACGCTGAACTCTATTCAGCGTACCTGTACCTTTCCATGGCAGCGGATTTCGCTGACAAGGGCTACGAGGGTATGGAACAGTGGATGAGAGCTCAGGCCAGGGAAGAGAAGGAACACGCCATGAGGTTCTTCGATTACCTGCAGGAAAGAGGCGGAAGAGTAGAACTGGAAGCCATCGAGAAACCAAAGGAAGAATGGGAGTCGCCGTTAGAGGCCTTCGAAGAGGCATTGGAACATGAGAAGTACGTTACAGAAAGGATCAACGAGATGGCTGATCTGGCTGAAAAAGAGAAGGACAGGGCTACATTGAACATGCTTCAATGGTTCATCGATGAACAGGTCGAGGAAGAAGATTCCACGGAGACCATAGTCAACAAGTTGAAGATGGTCGAGGACAGTCCCAGCGGTCTTATGATGCTGGATTCCAAACTCGGAGAAAGACCCACTGAAAGCCTTGAAGAAGAGTAAAAATCGCTTCCAAAAAAACCCTTTTCTAAAACCCTTTATAATTTATTTAAAAGAAAATGGTGTGATAAGATGAAGCTTAACGATTATAGTACACAGCTGCTATTCTTAGCGGCAGTGAAGGCCGAAAAAGAAGCCATCGAAGTCTATTCCGGTTTGAAGGATGAGTTTCAGGATGATTTCTTACAAAATCGTCTAGATTTCCTGATCAAAGAAGAGGAGCATCACGAAAGGATCCTTATGGGCATGTTCAAAGATCTGTTTCCAGATGAGGAGATCGTTCTTCCCAAAAAAAGCCCAGTCCCTGCTCCTGATATGGATAGAGATATAGAAGATGAAAAAGAACTCCTAAAGAACGCCATGGATGCTGAGATCTGGGCTGCTAAATATTATAGATCATTCTCAAACAGATTCGATGATGGTTCGAAGATGAATAAAACTTTGAAGTATTTAGCCAAGATGGAAAGGGGACATTTTAAGATGTTTCAGACTGAATTAGAAAAGATAGAGGAAGTGAGTAAAGATGGATAGATTTACGTATATAGTTGGTGGAAAAGCGGGAGAGGGGGTCAAGAAAGCAGGTTCAGCCGCCGCTAACCTGTTCAGAAAGATGGGTAGAAAGACCTTCCAGATGGACGATTACCAGAGTCTTATACGAGGTGGACACAACTTTTCAGTGGTTAGTTCCTCTACAGGTGATATCTACAGTCATTATATGAAAGCGGATGTTGTTGTCAATATAGATGGTAGAAGTTACAAGATACACAAAGACCATCTTAAAAAAGACGGTCTGATGATCTACAATTCTGGGGATACTGAAGATGGAGAAGGTATCGGATTACCGATAAACGACTTGTCCAAGGAGTATTCAAAATCCGACCTGATAAAAGGTGTTGCTGGGATCGCTGTGCTTTCATACGTTATAGGTATGAGTAAAGACGATCTGAAAAAGGTCATCAAAAAAGAGTATTCCAGGGGTGTTGAAGAGAACCTTTCCTTCGCTGAAAAGATATACGATTCTGCTGAAGAGAAGATCGATAAAAAGTTCGAGTTAGATGAAGGGGAACATGATCTTCCAGTTCTCAGCGGGAACCAGTCACTCTCGTTAGGCGCTTCAGCAGCGGGTTTGGATATGTACATCGGTTATCCCATGACGCCTGCTTCATCTATACTGCATTTCTTCGCCGCCAATAAAGATCATTTAAAGGTGATGCCTATCCACCCGGAGAACGAGATAGGTGTTGCAAACATGGCCATAGGTGCTACCATGCCCGGAGCTAGGGTTATGGTAGGAAGCAGCGGTGGAGGTATGGCACTCATGGAAGAGGCTATGTCCCTGGCAGGTATGAGCGAATCGCCGGTGCTTTTCGTGCTGGCTTCCAGACCGGGACCATCTACGGGAGTTCCCACGTATACCGAACAGGCAGATCTAAAGTTCGCTTTGAATCAAGGCCATGGAGATTTTCCCATGATAGTTGCTTCACCAGGTAGTATCGAAGAAGCTTTCTACCTGGCCGGAGAGATGTTGAACATGGTCTGGAAGTACCAGACTCCCGGGATCTTACTTACAGAGAAACATCTCTCTGAAAGCAGCATGACCGTGGATCTGGACCCTTCAAAAGTTGAATGGGCTAGTCCGGAAGAATTCGAAGGTGAGGATTACAAGAGATACGAGGTGACGGAGGACGGAGTTTCACCGTTAAAATTCCCTCCTTCTGAGGATGTGATCAAGTGGAACAGTTATGAAAGCGATGAGAAAGGTATAACAACAGAAGATCCAGAGGTCATCACAGAGATGCACGATAAGCGGAGGACTAAAGATGAAACAATCATGTACGATCTTAAAGAGGTCAACACCGTAAACGAGTTCGGTGAAGACGGACCGGTGATATTCACCTACGGTTCTACGACCATGAGTGTCCGAGAAGCTTTGAAAGTCGGTGATATAGAAGCTAAAGTGGTGCAGCCTGTATACCTGCGTCCCTTCCCGCTATGGGAGATGGAGGAATACATGGACGAAGACGTGATAGTTGTGGAACAGAGTTCTACGGGACAGTTCGCAACCCTGCTTCGTGAGAAATGCAGGATCGTTCCAAAAACAGTCATAAGAAAGTACGATGGACGGCCCTTCGAACCAGAAGAATTAGCTGAGAAATTAAAGGAGGCGATAAGATGAGTGATGAACTAGGAACCGGTGCCGAGAATACATGGTGCCCTGGCTGTGGTAATTTTGGGATACTAAACTCCGTAAAGAACGCTGTGAAAGAATTAGAAGAAAGAGGTATTGAACGGGAGAAACTTCTGATATCCGCAGGCATCGGATGCCATGCCAAGATATTCGATTACCTCAACTTAAGCGGGTTGTACTCGATACATGGAAGGGAGATCGCAACGATCCAAGGTATGAAATTCGCCAATCCTGAATTGACGGTTATAGGTTTCGGAGGCGACGGAGACGCATACGGAGAAGGACTGTCTCATCTCGTCTTCGCAGCTAAAAGGAATGCAGATATCACCATGATAGTTCACAACAACGGCAACTA
>CAYNQI010000032.1:0-10169 GCA_964399335.1 uncultured Thermoplasmata archaeon
ATAATGGATACACTTCTTTAGACAAACTTAAACAAGCAACTGTAGAAAACATTTCAAATATAAGAGGTTTCAAAAGAAGTTTGGCTAGAAGAATAGTACAGACCATGAAAGAAAAAGGTGACAAACTCAAAAAAGGAGAAATTAAAAAAGAGCAGTTGAAATCAGGTTTAGCAAGAGAAAAGAAAAGATTCATCGGGGAATTACAAAAGATATCTGGTATGGGCAAATCCATCGCTGAGCGTATTACAAAAAAGGACTATCATTCTTTTGAGGATATAGCTGAAACATCAGTTAAAAATTTGATGGAAATAAGATACATGAAAGAGGACACGGCGGAGAGGCTAATAGATTACTCAAAGAAAAAACATGCTCCTGAAATAAAAAAAGAAGATCTTAAAACAAAGGAACCAAAAGAAAGTTTGGAAATGAAAGAAAAAGAAACCGTTAAAGAAAAACATGAGAAAGAAGATGAAAAGAAAGAATTGTCAAGAGAATTACCCGAAGGTATCAATAAAAGTTCATCTTACATGATGATTAATAAAAACATCGATAATAGTTTAAAATTGTTTAGAAAAATAGTAGATACTGGTATGACTAGTATGTGCATTACTAGAGAGTACCCAGAAAAAATAAGAAACAATTACGATCTAGAAGACAGTTCTATACTATGGCTATCTAATGTGGATAAAGAGAATGCTATGAGGCCAAAAAATCTTGATAAATTACAACTAGAATTAGAAAAATTCCTTGAGTCTGGAAATTGTGTGATTCTTTTAAGCGGCATCGAATATCTTATAATCAATAACGATTTCAGAAAAGTACTCCATCTTTTACAATCTTTAAAAGATCTATCCGCAATGTCAGAATCAATATTATTGGTACAAATAGATTCTCAGGAACTCGATGATTATCAATTAGATCTTCTTAAAAAGGAAATGGATGATATTCTTACTTGATAGCTTTACTCAAAATATTTATTATTAAAGAGACTTTTCTACATTCGATGAAGATCGGTATTGTTGGACCAGGGTCCCTAGGTACATTTCTTGCAGGGAAGATAGGAAAAGTGAATCAAGTTGTATTATATGGTAGAAAAGACTTGTCTTTAAAACAAGTGGTAATTTCTGGAGAGACTCAACTTAAAACAGACATTAAATATACAACTGATCCCACTTCACTTTCCGATTTGGAGTATGTTATTATCTGTACTAAATCCTTTCAAACTGAACAGGTGATGAAAGATACACATGAATATTTGAGTGACAAAACAATGATTGTTTCTCTTCAAAATGGTTTAAAGAATGAAAAAATAATTTCAAAGTTTGTGGGTAAGGATCGGGTGATTGGAGGTATCACGGAAAATGGAATTACCTTCGAAAGGTATGGCAAAGTGATTCATGCGGGTAAAGGAGAAACGATAATAGGGCCATATGGAGATGATTTTACAAACGAAGTCAAAGAATTCTCTCAAATTTTGAATGATTCGAGTATTGCCAACAAAGTATCGGATAACATATATGGGCACATATGGAAAAAGGTCATCATAAATGCAGGTATCAATCCTATCACTGCTTTAAGTGGCTTGAAAAATGGATCTATTATTGATGACAAAAATCTATTTTCGTTGATGGAATATATATGTGAAGAATCAGTAAAAGTCGCAGAAAATGAAGTTGTTTTACCAGGGGATGATCCTTTCAAGGAGGCTGTAAAGGTTGCCAAGAACACCAGTGAGAATAAATCTAGTATGCTTCAGGATGTTGAAAATAAAAGAAAGACCGAGATAGATTGTATTAGCGGAGCGATTGTAAGTGTTGGAACTAAACATGGAGTAAATACTCCTTACAATAGGACAATGGTATATTTAATAAAAAGTTTAGAAAATTCGTATCTAAATAATTCTGATTAGCTCAGCTTCTAAATAAATATCTTTAGCATTAACGATATCGACTTCAACCCTTTTGCCAATAAGAGAACAATCTTCTTCGTTTAAAACCACTACCTTATAATTATCTGTTCTTCCCTTTAAAGAATCTCCCTTTCCTTCTTCTAAAATAGTTACTTGCATACGTCTACCTACATATCTCTTATTCCTGTCACGACTGATTTTAAATCTCAGTTCAGTAAGTTCTTTTGAACGTTTTTTCTTTATTCTAGAATGGATCTTGTTAATTTTGTTTATAGCTTCTGTCCCAGGTCTAGGGCTGAAACGAGTTACGTTGATAATGTCCGGCTTTGCATCTCTGATAATTTCCAATGTTTTATCAAAAGCATCTTCTTCTTCTCCTGGGAAACCAGCTATTATATCTGTTGAGAGGGTCAAATCAGGGAATTTCTGCCTGATCCCCTTTACTAATTTTATCCAGTCTTCAGGTGTATACCGTCTATTCATATCTTTTAGAACCTGTTCTGAACCAGACTGTAGAGGAATGTGAAGAAATTTGTAAATCCTTTCATGGTTCAATATATTCTTGATCTCTTCTTTGATGGGTATAGCTGTGTCTGGGTTCATCATCCCTATCCTTATTCTAAACTCTTTATCTATTTCTAGAAGTTTGTGAATCAATTCAGGAAGAGAACTGTTTATATCTTTACCATACGAAGCCGTATCTTGACAAGTGATTTGAATCTCCCATGCTGATGATTTTACTAATTCTTCAAACCTACATTTTATATCATCAGGCTCTCGACTGTTTAGAGGACCTCTTGCAATTTTCGTGATACAATATGAACAATCACCTAGACAACCACTCGCTATTGGTAAAACGCCTACTAGACCCTTTTTTGGACAAACTGAGAGGGAGATATCGTTAGGAACTACTTTCTCAATATTATCAGAGATTACATCAAGTTCGCCATTATTTATCGAGGTTAAACAGCCAGTTACCATAACTTTAGAACATTTTTCACTTAACTCTTTAATCCTCCTTTTCATCCTCTCCTCTGTTTTTGAGATGACAACGCAAGTTCCTATGACCGCCATATCTGCATATTCCGGATTGTCTACCTGTACATGGCCTTGACTGTTCAAATTCTCTGCGAACATTTGGGTTTCCCCTTGATTCATTGTGCAGCCATAGGCTTCTAGATAATACTTCATTCAATAAAACTTTAGAATAGGGTGTATTTTAGTTTTGTCTTTCAATCCCTTCTTCTATCAGGTTTATCCCGGTCTAATCTAGTTTTACTACTAGGGGTAGGTTTATCCTCGATGACTTTTTTCTTCCATAATCCAGTTTTGTAGACCCCCATAGCTAAAATGAAAGCAACCACATTGCTCAAGGCCATACCCAACCACACTCCAGTTGAATTCAACGATAAAAAGATAGCAAATAAAAAAACCATAGGTAAACGTAGACCCCATAATCTTACCAAACTCAAAACCATTTGAGCTCTAGTATGACCGGAACCGCTCAATGTTGAAGTCACTCCTCTAAATACTCCAAAAAATGGCATTGCTAAGGCAAATATCATCAAAAAGTTTGCTCCTTCTTTGATAACATCAGGGTTATCCGGCATGAATATTCCGATCAGATTGTTTCTTAACAAGAACAAAGCTACCGCAAAGATAAGCATTAAAGATGCTACAGCTATGAATCCTTTTTTAGTCACTTCCTCTGACCTTTCAATATCATCTGCCCCTAAACTTTGACCTACCATAGTGCTGATAGCCATGGCGAAACCACCCATCACTAAAAATGTGATGTTCAAAATTCTGTTACCTACACTGTAAGCAGCACCTGCTACCTTAGGATTTGGAAGACGGTATATTATAGCCCATAAGATAATAAAACCGATAGAAGTCCCAAAACGACCTATAGCAGCTGGGATCCCTATATTCAAGAATTTCTTCAACCTAGATAAATCCGGTTTGAGATAAGCTATATCTAATTTTAAACCGAGTTTTCCAGTAAAAAGAAGATATGATGCAGCTAGCGCTCCAACTCCTCTACTTGTTATGGTAGCTATTGCTGCGCCTCTTACCCCTAAAGCGGGAATTGGTCCGATAAAAGGGATCTCAGGGATGGTTATCCCTATATATGGCATGGTTCCAGACCCGAATATGAGTATTGGATCGATAATTAGATTTAAAGTTACTGAAATGGCTGTGATCTTCATCGGTGTTAAAGTATCTCCCCATCCTCTCATAACATACATAAATGCGAAAAACAGAAACATGAATGGTAAACCGAGAAATATTATCTGGATATACATCGTTCCATAATGAGCCAACTGGGCAGCTTCTTCACCGGTACCTGTCAGTAAATCCATGAAAGCGGGTGTCATGAAATATCCAAATATACCTATGATAACAGAAGCAACGATTGCTATGAAGTAAAGTTGTCCAGCAGTTTTATCGGCCTCTATGTAATTTTTTGAACCTGTGTATTGGGAAACCAAAGCAAGGGCGGCGACGCCAAAGCCGATTTCAATAGACATCATCATAAAAACTATAGTCCAGCCTTGCCCAACAGCTGTTACAGAAAGACTAGCTATCTCAGGATCGGGGATTCTACCCAGCCAGAAAGCATCTATCAGATTATATAAAGTTCTGAGAAACGTGGCTATCATCATGGGCCAACCCAGTTTAAACATTACAAGAAAAACATTCCCTTCGAGAATCTCATTTTTACTTGGTTGACCTGCCCAAGATTTTAGCCTTTGATAAGAATCCTGTAGATAATCAAAGATATCTTCTTCCATGAATTGTGTCGAAACAACAAATTCAATGATATATTAAAACTTTTGCATCATGGTACAAGTGTTGTGGTTTCCGATGTTTAGTCTTTTTTGGATTGGAGTCGATATAGTAAAAATTTTAGTGCAACTGAACTACCAGATTTTAGGAGTAGGGAATAAGCTGAATACTCTTTAATTTTTGCTTCGATGTACAGAGAAATAGCCTTTCGAATATCTTCTATACTACTTTCATCCCCCATATCCAATTTTTTGAAGGTTTTACTTCCCAATTCTTCCTTGATTATCTCTAATATGTATCCTTTCATCATGTCATTTGTTTCAAAATAATCACTGAGTTCAACCAATCCCTTGTGTTCTTCTTCTGGTTCTTCAACCATGTTAAATAACATAGTGTTGAAGGTATAAATATATGTTTTGAAAGCTATACCAAAACATTAATGTATTAACAAATCAAGTATATTATATTAACCAAATTCAAATGAATATCAAAATTTAAAATGTCTGGAGAGATTAAAATGGCAGAAAGAAAAATAAACGTGAAGGGTGAAACTTGTCCGGTTCCATTGGTCGAAACTAGAAAGGCAGTTAGAACGGCTGAGCCTGGAGATGTTCTCATAATTCAAGGGGATCATCCTCCATCAAAAGATGAAATACCCATGGCAGTGGACGCTTTAGGTTTAGAACTTTTAGGTATCGAGGAAGACGGTAAAAACTGGACTATAAAGATCAAAATTCCAGCGGAGGTATGATATTGACCGGAAAAACTACCCTTATAGTTCAAAGTGGTGACCACGATAAAGTTTACAGTGCATTCATAATAGGAAATGGTGCACTTTCCATGGGCATGGAGGTTTCGATGTATTTTACATTCTGGGGACTTGAAAGATTGAAGAAAGGAAAATTAGACAAGGGTCCTCTTTCGAAGATGAATTTTCTTGGATTAGGCAAATGGATAATGAAAAGAAAGATGAATCAATCTAATGTGAGAGATTTAGAAAACATGATGGAAGACTTCGTCGAATTGGGTGGCAAGATTTTAGCTTGCGATATGACAATGGAGATAATGGGTGTAGAAAAGAAAGATTTAAGGGATGAGGTTATTTCCGATTACTGCGCTGTCGGTACATATATTAAAGAGGCGAAAGAATCTGATATAACACTGTTCATATGAGGTGCAAAAAATGATGGAAGAAACAGTATATCTGGATAACAGTTCAAGCACAAAGATGGATGAGAGGGTTTTAGAAGCAATGAAACCTTACTTGTTCGAGAAATATGCAGTAGCAAGTTCTGAATTCGGATATTCTCTTGGAATAAAAGCAAAAGAGGGGTTGGAAGATGCAAGAAGTACTATAGCAGATAATATTGGAGCCAACCCTGAAGAGATCATATTTACTTCTTGTGGGACAGAAGCAAGCAATCTAGCTTTGAAAGGTGTAGCTAAAAAACTATCTGAAGATAAAAATCACATAATAACTAGTAAAATAGAGGATTTTCCCGTCCTAAAAAGTGCCCAAAGATTAGAAAAAGAGGGTTACGAAATTACGTTTCTCGAAGTAGATGATGAAGGTTTTGTAGATGTGGACAAATTGGAAGAGGCTATCGATGATAAAACTGGACTGGTATCTATACAGCACGGGAACCAAGAGATCGGAACAGTTCAAGATATCGAGGAAATCAGTAAAATATGTGATCAAAATGATGTTCTATTTCACACCGATGCAACCCATACCTTCACAAAGCTACCCATGGATGTTAGTAAAACTCCTATAGATTTGATGACATTATCAGCACACACGATTCATGGTCCAAAAGGGATCGGAGCGCTTTATGTAAGGGATGGGACTGATCTAGAAAAATTGATGGACGGTGGTTTTCAGGAGAATAATCGTAGAGCGGGTGTCGAAAATATCCCTGGTGCCGTTGGGTTCGCAAAAGCTATTGAATTAGTGACTGAAGATGAGAATGAGAAGCTAAAAGAGATGAGAGACTCTTTAATAAAGAAAATTCAGGACAATATTCCTGATACAACTTTAAACGGACCTGCAAAGGATAGAACACCACATAACGCAAATATCACATTCCATTACGTAGAAGGTGAATCTATAACACTCCATATGGATATGAGAGGTTTTTCCGTAAGCACCGGTTCTGCCTGTTTCAGCAAGTCTTTAGAAGCTAGTCATGTAATAATGGGGATCGGTGGGGACCATGAAAGAGCTCACGGTTCAGTTAGATTTAGCTTTGGAAGATATAATACCATGGAAGATGTTGATAGAACCGTAGAAGCTATAAGTGAAGTTGTTAAAAGGTTAAGAGAGATAAGTCCGTTAGGAAAAGATAAATAGATTGATGATAGGAGGTAAGAATATGGCAGATTTACCATATACAGAAAAAGTAATCGAATACTTCAAAAATCCTAAAAATGTTGGAAAGATAGAAGATGCAGACGGTAAGGCAAAAGAGGGGAGCCCAGCTTGCGGGGATATGGTTTCAGTCTACATAAAGGTAGATGATGAAACTAAAGAGATCACGGATATAAAGTTTGAGTCCTATGGCTGCGCTTCGAACATAGCAACCGGCTCGATAATCACGGAGATGGCAAAAGGTAAAACAATAGATGAGGCAAAAAATATCACGTGGAATGACGCTGCTGAAGAATTAGGCGGATTACCTAAGATGAAAACACATTGCTCCGTTTTGGCCGTTGAGGGATTACAGGCAGCGATAGCTGATTACGAGGAAAAGCACGGTCTTGTGAAGGAGCAAAAACCTACTACCGAAGAGATCGTAGAAAAAAGACTCAGACATGTGATGAATCCCATGACAGGTCTAGATGTGGTCCGGACAGACCTTATCAATGATATAAACGTAAAGGATGGAGTCATCTCACTAAAAGTTGATCTTGTCGAGGATCATCAATTCGCTAACGCCATCAAAGAAGATATCATGGAGAAGTTGGAGCATCTCTGGGATATAGATGAGATCAAAATAAAGTTCGTTGAAGATTGATTGGATGTGTGTGAGATGAAAGTTTCTTTAGTACAAAGAAAGCATGTTTTAGGAGATAAGGAAGCGAACTTAGGTATTATCAAAGATACGGTTAAACAAAATGACAGTGACCTATACATATTCCCGGAACTATTTCTAACTGGTTACAGGCTAAGAGATAGATTATGGGATGAAGCTGAACACATACCGGGTCCTTCTACGGATAAAATAGCTGAATTGGCTGAAGAAGAACAGACTTCGATCATATTTGGAATGCCGGAAAAGATAGGTAGGAGTGGGAGATTGAAAAACTCATCGGTTTTAATAAATCCAGAAGGAGATATAGAGGTATATAGAAAAACATACCTACCTAACTTTGGCCCTTTCGAAGAGATGAGATATTTTGGACCGGATGATGAGATACCTGTCTTCGATACTCAGTTCGGTAAGTTAGGCATGGTTATATGCTACGATATTTTCTTCCCTGAACTGACCAAAGCTATGGCTTTAAAAGGAGCTGATTTTATAGTTTGTATATCTGCATCTCCATCTATAAGTAAAAAGTTCTTCGAAACTGTTTTACCAGCTAGAGCTATTGAAACTACTGCTTTCATATTCTACGCAAATCTACTAGGTAGAGAGGAAAATTTCACATTCTGGGGCGGAAACAGGTTAATATCGCCGACAGGTTTGGAAGTAGCAAAGGGACCGATCTACGAGGAAGACGTATTGACGGTGGAAATTGACCTTGAAGATCTTGATAGAGCAAGAAAAGGAAGACCAGTGTTGAATGATACCAGAGCCGAAGTGATGTATGCTTCAGCTGACTCAATATTTATCGATTAGAAATATCAAAAATCAAATTTAAGGAATTCTGAAATCTATATTTAAAAATCTACGTAATCTCTGCTTTTTGTAAAGAGAAGGATTGAAAAGAACAATAGCAGTAAATATCTCCAATCTACCTATCCACATAAAAAATGCCATAAATAATCTTCCCAATAGAGGAACATTTCTAAAAGAAGCATCTGATATGATCCCTAAACCAGGACCGATATTACCCAAACTACTTGCTGAAACAGCTATTCCTGAAACTATATCTAAACCTAAACCTACCATTAGCAATACTCCAAACGAGAATATCAATAAATACGCTCCAAAAAATATTGCAACAGTCTCTAATGTTCTTTCTTCGACAACTGTGTCACCCATACGTACAACCAATACTCTATTAGGATTAGCGAATTCTATGACTTTTCTTTTGATCAACTTAAACATTAATAGAATTCTTAAAACTTTAATACCTCCACTTGTAGAACCAGCTGAACCTCCTATGAACATAAAAAGAAGCAAAAATAACCTTAATAATTCAGGCCATTTATCAAAGTTTTGAGTAGTATATCCTGTAGTTGTTATAATGGATACAGTCTGGAAAATTAAGTCTCTAATTAATATATTTTGTTTCGAACCTACAAGAACTAAAATACCTGCTCCTATGAAGATGATAAACAGATAAGCCTTGAATTCTGAATCTGAAATAAGTTTTTTAATTTTACCCTTAAAAACATTATACTGTAAAGAGAAATTAACACCCGCAATTATCATAAAAATTATGAAAATCCATTGAACGGTAGAAGAAAAATATGCTATACTATTCGAGTGTGTTGAAAAACCACCAGTAGGTATTGTAGTCAAAGAATGATAAATTGCATCATATACACTAACTTTAGCCCCTAGAAGCATAATAAATAATAATAAAGTAAAAAGACAATAAATATACCAAAGACTTTTTGCAGTTTCTTTAATTTTTGGTTTTAATCTTGTAATCGAGGGCCCTGGTGCCTCTGCTTCAAGTAGACTCAATCCTCCTCGGCTTAACTTAGATAAGATTGCAACAGATAAAACGATCACTCCCATGCCACCAAACCATTGCAGTAGTGCTCGCCATAATAAAATGCTTTTTGGATGAGATTCTAGAGGAAAAGATAAAACAGTTGCACCTGTTGTTGTTATACCAGCCATTGCTTCGAAAAATGCATTTACGGGACATGAAAAAGTAAAAGTTAATAAAAATGTTAAAGATGAAACTAAAGCCAAAATCAACCATGTAAAACTAACCAGGACTATTGCTTCATTATGATAAAAATTTTCAGATTTAGCAAAATGTTCTGCAGTATATCCTATTGTAATAGTAAAAAACGCAAGGAATATGTAAACTAGTGCATTATATGGCAGGAAATTAAATAGTATAGGCTTCTCAACATAATAAAAGGCTGGGATAACAGGAATGAAAAAGGCTATACCAAATAATTTTAGTATCGATCCAAGATTCCCGACAACAATTTTCCATCTCATTTTTGATATATACTCCCGTTTTTTTGGCTTAATTAACCTATATAGCCTGATAATATCGAGAAATAATTAATTCCCTAACTCACCACAGCAATTATTAGTAATATATCAGTTTAAACCCCTAT
>CAYNQI010000033.1:0-9736 GCA_964399335.1 uncultured Thermoplasmata archaeon
CTACGTTGATTGGATTTGATAGATGATATGTATATCGATGCCGCAGCTAAACCTGTGGGACCCTTCCCGGATATCAGTTCCTGTTTCTCTGCCTGCTCGATTATGTTCTCAGCCATCTTCTGCACTTTACCATCTAGTTCTAACTCACTGCAGAATCTACCTAGATATTCCTGAGGTTTTGTTGGTTTTAACTTCAACACTAGTTCTCTACTCAAGAAACGATATGTCCTTCCGATCTCTTTTCTGTCAGAAGATGTTGCTTCAGCGAGCTCATCCAATGTTCTAGGAACACCGGCTTTACGGCATGCTGCATACAAAGAAGCAGAAACGACACTGTTGATACTTCTACCACGTATCAGATTCTTCTTGACAGCTTTCCTGTATATCACAGCCGCGGTCTCTCTGATATTTTTAGGTAAACCCATCGTGGATGCCATACGATCCATCTCGGTCAATGCGTAGGCGAGGTTCCTTTCTGTTGCATCCGATACACGTATCCTTCTCTGCCACTTCCTTAACCTATAGATCTGGGCTTTCTTTTTACTAGGGATCGATCTACCGTAAGAATCTCTATTTGATGAATCGATACCCGTTGATAGACCCTTATCATGGACCATCTGGGTCATAGGTGCACCAGTACGAGCTCTGCTTTCCTCCTGTTTCATATCGAAGGCTCTCCACTCTGGTCCGTTGTCTACGTATTGATCATCGATAACTAAACCGCATTCTTCGCAAACTAATTCCCCTCTATCATAGTCCTGGGCCAGATGTCGGCTGTTACATTCAGGACATTGAGTTACTTTTTCAACTTTATCCTTTCTTTGTGTAACAGAAAGTTCATCTTCATTCATTTTTTTATTCCTCCTCAGCATAAAGTTCTTCTTTTGATATAGAGAGCCTCTTAAATCTAGGTTTATTTATTTTGATTTCATAGTAAGGATCATCAACTGGACCGAATATCCAACTAACTTCACCTATCTTTTGTCTTCTTTTATTGAATATCTCCGAACCGGGATTTATAGGCCTAGAAAATCGAGCGACAATATCGTCTCGCCTGTCTACGGTGATCACTTTACCGTCTATTCTCAAATTAGAGGCCTCCATTTATATACTACTTCTAAAGTTATATATGAGGAGTGTTTTATGATATTTAAAACCTTCGCAAGTTTTTATTAGATATACTACATTTGGTAAATTAACATCGTCATCTTCTAAATTACTAGGATCATGGAATTATCCGGTCAAAGATGTACAACAATGGATTACCGATGACATATGAAATGATAAAACCAAAAAAAATGAAAACCAAAAACGGTATCTTCGGAGTGACCCATGCCTTTTCCCTATCTTCTTCCTTTAAAGACTTGACCTTATCATCCGAACCACCTCTTGGGAACAATTTGATCTTTCTTTTACCATGCTCATAATATTCCATGGGCCAAACAAAAGAGTCCTCGATCTCGTTAACATCTTTTTTATAACCAAAGAATATCTGAGGGAATTCCACATCTCCATACCTTAAGTTTTTTATCAAATAATGTATAGGCAATAATAGGGCACATAAGGCCGCGTTCAACAGAATAACGAAAGTGAACGGGAAGAATATTTCCATGAAATCCAACATAGCTAGGTCTCCTGCCCAAAAAGTTATCCCCTGAATCTCTGGATAGAATGGAAAAAGTATAGCTAACACAACTACTGCTTTTGCATCTGCACCTCCGTAAAGGATAGCAAAATAGTACAGGATGAAGGCCAAGGATATCATCACCAGTACAGACATCAACGACCACATCAACAAAGTGCTTCCGATAGTGTTCAACATATATAATAAAGTTATAATGGGGATCAAAAACCATCCTAAGACTAAGACGTTCAACCTTTCTCCATCTATGATAGGAGGTCTTTCTATCAACGCCTCTACTAGGAAAAATCCTATAGGGATGAATATTAGATAATACTTCCAACCAGCTCCTCTTAGGTAAAGGTCGAGAGCTAAAATGAAAGAGGCGATGGGAGACATGACAAACCAGAGTTTATTTGGTACTTTCCGAGTCTTGATGTCACTGATAACAGCAATTCCTAGGAATACAAAACATATCAGGAATCTTATTACTGAAAGTTCTGTTACCAATCCATCAACCCCATCTTATCTTTAATAAAATCTATCAGATCTCTATGGTTTCTCCCTCATTGGGTATGTATAATTCGAACTCTTCAAGTTCATCTGCTAATTTTTCTCTTTTATCGCCGTGCATCAGCACTATATTTTCAGGGTTGCATCCCTTGGCGAATTCAACGAGTTCAGAATGTCCAGCATGAGCGGAGAAGTCGTATTTTTCTACATCGCATTCGACCGGTAAAGTCGCACCTCTATCTCGGATCATACCGTTTTTCATCAACATGTCACCGTTCGTACCTTCAACCTGGTAACCAGTGAGTAATATAGAACTTTTTGGATCCCGTCTTATCTTCTGTAAATAATTGAGTATAGGTCCTCCTTCCAGCATACCACTGGTTGTGACTATAACTTCAGCATCCATAGCCTGTTTTCTAGTAGAGTTTGATTTCACTTTATTTGCATTATTCATACTTTTTCGAAGAGATTTAACCGAGCGGACGAATCCCTCGTGATTCTGATAGATACGACTGACCGTCCTACCCATGCCGTCGTACCAGACGTCATAATCTCTATCATTTAGAAGCATCAATATCTCCTGGGTCCTACCCACTGCGAAAACAGGTACTATCACCTGTCCTCCACGTTCTAAAGTATCATCGATCTTATCCAAAAATTCCTTTTCGGTTTCTGCTCTGTCATCGTGTTCCTCTCCAGCGTAAGTTGCTTCGAGAATAAGATTATCACACTCAACTGGACTGGTACCCCAGAGCAATCTCGTGTTCTGGGTATTTATATCTCCAGTGAATAAAGTGTTCTTTTCGCCTTTGATCTCAAACATACTAGATCCGGGTATGTGGCCTGCAGAATGTATCTCTATTTCCAAACCACCTATCTCCCTCTTAGAACTGTATCCCATCATATCAAAGGCCGCTTTGGTTCTTTTGATATCTTCCTTCTCATAATGTTTTGGATATCCCTCTATTCCCGCGATCTTCAAGCTGTCATATAACAATAGCTCGGAGACTTCTAGAGTAGGATGAGTAGTTATAACGTTTACATCGTTTTGTCTAACAAGTGCCGGTATCATACCGCAGTGATCAAGATGAGAATGAGATAAAAACGCTATATCTACCAATGGTGATCTCATCGGATACTCTGGTGGATCCGCTGGGAGCATACCGTGATCGAATATCAAAGTCATATCATTTTGATGCATTACCATCGATAAGGGACCGACTTTCGAGACCCCTCCTAAGAAATTCAATTTCATAATACCTACCTTTAAATATATCTATATTTTTCATTAGTGCATACTATAAATAGTATTGGTAGAATGCTAGTATATATAGTTAATGAGAAAATCAAGCAGAATTAACGTCGTATATCCTTTCGCCATCTTTATAGATCCGTATCGGTCCTTCTGATGAAACCACGATAGCCAAAGCCCTCGTATCATTGGTTATCGAAGCCGCTGCCAAGTGTCTACCCCCGTAACCCCTTTCTATGGACTCATGCATATTATCACTGAACATAACATATCTGCCAGCGGATCTTGGATACCCCTTTTCATCGACTACGAATGCACCATCCAACATCGAAAATTCTTTCACAGTGTTCCAGTTCGATCTATCTTTGATGTTCAGTTCCGATTTTGAACAGCCTTGAAGAGGATCTTTTATACTTTCCCTAGTATGCATCAAAACGCTGTTAGAATCTCCTAGGATGAATAGAGCTCCCGCAGGCATACCTTCTTTGCCTTCTCTTACTATATGAGAACCTATATTGAACGCAGCTTCTAGGACCTTGATATCCACTCTATTATCTATCTTGTCTTTAAGGTTGGCTACACCTATATCCTCTATGTCGAATGATAGTATAGTATCTATATCTGTAGAAATCACGAACAGTACCCGGTCTGAATTACCTAAGAGACCTTCGGCGATACACGAAAGCACGATGTCTTTGGCCTGAGTTAATACGTTGATACCCACTTCTGGAGGATGATTTAATTTTCTCAATTGAACGTTTGACTGTTGAAGTAATTTTGTCAAGGGCGGTTTATTGGTAGTGATTATCAACTCTACATCTTTGATCTTATCCGCTAGTTCTTCCATCAACTGATTAGAATCGGAAAAGAGGATCATCTTATCCGGGTCGAGGTCCCGTTTCATATTAGATATATTTTCTATAAAGTTCTTCATGTTCAGGTTGTTGAAGGAGTATCTCTCTTACCTTTTATCATTTTCGCATAAATTAGAGTTCATATTCTGAAAGGTCGGAGGGTATAGTAGTTTCTTGGAAGATCTCTCTGGCTTCCTTTTCCAACTTCTTAATATCCTCATATCTTGGACTCATATGGAATAAAAATAATCTATCTACTTTGGCTTTTTTAGCTATTTCAGCTGCTTGTTTGACTGAAGAATGCCCTCTTTCGATGGCTATGTCAGACATCCCCGACTCTAATGTGGCGTCGTGTATCAAAACATCTGCATTCTCTGAGGCTTCACATATACACATACTTGGTCTTGTATCCCCTGAATAAACTATACTTTTACCCTTCCTAGGAGCTCCGACAACCTGTTCTGGATGTATCTCTTCACCATCTACTTCTACTGTTTTACCTTCATGAAGTTTACTGAAAAAAGGACCTTCAGGAACCCCCAACTCTATGGCTTTTTCTCTATCAAATCTACCTTTTTTATCGTTTTCTTTGAAGATGTATGCTAGAGAGGGTACGTTATGCTCTGAAGCAATGGTTTCAACGGAATAGTCTTCGAATCTTATGATCGCTCCTTGTTCAAGATCAAAAATCTTAACAGGGAAATTCGGTCTGAAATAACCAAGGTTTATCAAGCGTTTACACATCTGCTTATTACCTCTAGGACCGTAAATCTCCAATCCCTTTTCTCTATCGTTAAGATTCATACTCTGGATAAGTCCTGGCAATCCAAGAAAATGGTCCCCATGGAAATGGGTTATGAATATACGCTTAGTATCCATGAAAGAAAGAGATGATCGCATGAATTGACGTTGTGTACCCTCCCCACAGTCAAAAAGTATCACGTCACCTTTATATTTTACAGCGATGGCAGCGACGTTCCGTTTAGGTGAGGGGTAACTCCCACCTGTTCCCAGAAATACAAGTTTCATGGATGGTTGATGAATAACTCATGTATATAAATGATTTTTTGAAGACCGATGTACATCAATTTCACTCTACCCCATCAGGATGATTTATATATGGAGGATATAATTATCAATTAAATGGTGGTACACTGGAAGAAGAAAACGAAGGAGCGGAAGATAAAGGAGACGAAATCCGTGAAAAATTGATGGACAGCCTATTAGAAGGTAAAAGGATGGAGGCCTACGCAGAACATAGAACGGAAGATATGCATCACTGTCACCTATGTGAAAGGATAGCTTACAAAAAACTCCCGGGTAAAGAAATAGGCGAGAAGTGGGTTTGTATCGATTGTTTGAAAAAATTGAAAGAGATATTAGATACATTAGATGAGTGGGAAGAGGAATTAGTGATGGGAGATGAGATGGAAGAACAACTCGATGAAAATTTAGGATTATAATTTTATTCAAAGGAGGTTATTGGTAAATTTGACATATTATGAGCATCCGCTTGTGAAAGATAATACCATCGAAGAAAGGGATTACCAGCTGAATATAGCAGAGGTAGCTAAAGATAATTCAACATTGGTAGTAATACCCACTGGTATGGGTAAGACAATAATCGCTTTTATGGTCATGGCGGATGTAAAATATAAAGATCCTGATGGTAAGATCCTATTTCTAGCTCCTACCAAACCACTGGTAAACCAACATGCAGGGGATATTCGGGAACTTCTAGAACTAGACGAACCTAAAGTATTCACGGGAGATGTGAAACCTGAAGAGCGTGAGAAGTTGTGGGATGAAACCGATGTTATCGTATCAACTCCCCAGGTGATCAGAAATGATCTCATGGCTCAAAGGATATCCTTAGATGATGTATCACTGCTGGTCTTCGACGAAGCTCATCGAGCGGTGGGAGGCTATTCATACGTTTACATCGCTGACCGATATAGGGGTAAAGATGGTTTGGTTCTGGGATTGACTGCATCCCCTGGGAGCGAAACTGAACACATAACTTCAGTTTGTGAAACTTTAGATATAGATAATGTTGAGATCAGGACAAAATACGATCCTGATGTGGTGAATTACATACAAAAGATGGATATCAAGTGGATCGATGTGAAACTACCGAAGAAGCATAAAAGGGTCGTAGAGAGGTTGAAAGATATACTTGTAAGAGATATCAAGAAACTCCAGAAGTACGGTTTTCTAAAAGATCAAAATCCAGAAAGAGTCTCTAGGAAGAAGATCATCGAGGCGAGCAATCAGATACAGGGGCGCTTGCATTCTGAAGGTGACTCAAGATTATACAACGCAGCTAGTATCGTTGCTTCAGCCCTAAAGATAGATCATGCTATCGATCAAGCGGAAACTCAGGGTCCTGACGTCTTGAAAGATTATATCGATAAGTTGAAGAACGAGGCAGAATCACGGGGTGGATCCAAAGCTTCGAGACGTATAATGAAGTCCGATGAGATGAACGAAGTCCTGGCGTTGTTAAAGAATTTTGATGAAGACCATCCCAAGATACCTAAAACTTTAGATGTCGTTAAAAGGCAGTTGAGAAAGGAGCCGGATTCAAGGATCATAGTTTTCACCAACTACAGGAACACCGCTCAAAGATTGACTAGGAAGTTGGCAGAGGTAGAGAAAGTCAAGCCTATAAGGTTCGTAGGTCAGGCTGATAAAGAGGGTGATAAGGGACTGAAGCAGAGTGAGCAGTTGGAGGCTATCGAGAGGTTCGAGGACGGGACTTATAACGTTTTAGTGGCCACGAGTGTGGGGGAAGAAGGCCTGGATATCCCGGCTACTGGTCTAGTGGTATTTTACGAGCCCGTTCCATCTGAGATAAGGACCATACAGAGGAGAGGTAGGACGGCTAGGGAAAGGAAGGGCAAAGTGGCGATATTGATCACCAAGAATACCCGTGACGAGGCTTATTACTGGGCCAGTAAGAATAAGGAAAAGAAGATGAACAGGAACCTTAAAATTTTAAAAAGGGATCTAGAGGATAAGGTAAGGGTAGGTGAATCCATGAAAAGAAAAGAAAATGATTTTAAAGTTGTTAAAAAGAAGAGTAAAAAACAGCTTTCCAGGGAGCAAAGTGGTTTTGAAAGAGAGAAGAACGAGGATCAAAGATCCCTCATGGATTTTAAAGTGGAGGAGGAAGAAGAGGTTGAGGAAGAAAGAGATAAGGAGAAAGAAAAAGATGGATCCTTATCGATTATAATTGACACGCGCGAACAGAACAGTAAAGTAGTTACGGAGATATCTAAGAGGGGTATCAAGATAAACACGGCCCAGTTATCCATAGGAGATTATATCATATCCGAGGACACTGCTATCGAAAGGAAATCAGTCGAGGATTTCCTCGAATCTTTGATCGATGGTAGGTTATTTTCTCAAGCCAAGTCTTTGAAAGAACAGTATATCAGCCCCATCATGATATTGGAAGGTGAAGGCTTACATCATAAAAGGAACATAAGTGATAATGCGGTATACGGTGCTTTGGCATCCATAATAAATGATTTCAGGATCCCCATAGTATCTACCAAAGATGAGGAAGAGACGGCTTCGTTGATCAGTGCCTTGATGTCCAGAAAGAAAGGAGTTAAAAGAACCTCTTCTGTAAGGAAAGATAAAGAATCTATGTCCACGATCAACCAGAAGAAATTCATCATCGAGGGACTCCCCTCCATATCTGGAACACTGGCGGAGAGGTTACTCGATCATTTTGGCAGTGTTAGATCTGTGTTTAAAGCAGATGTGAAAGAGCTTCAGGAAGTAAAGGGTATCGGACCTGATACGGCAGATAGGATCGTTAAAATACTGGACGATGAAGTTTAAGTTATCGGAACCGTAAGATTCAATACGGTTACCCATCATTGTATGAAATATGTGAATGATCATGAGTCGCAGATGGACAGGTCCTATGGAACATAAGAGTAAGTACGTTTACAAAATACCGAAAAGTTATAAGAAAGGTATGAGAGCCGATGGGTGGATATTTTCAGATAGTGAGCTTATAGATTCAATTAAGAGTGATAACGCTCCAGAACAAGTAGCTAATGTAGCAACTTTACCGGGTATCGTCGGTCCTTCGAAGGCCATGCCGGACATACATTGGGGTTATGGGTTCCCCATCGGAGGAGTAGCTGCATTGGATGCTGAAGAAGGTGTGATATCTCCAGGTGGAGTAGGTTACGATATCAACTGCGGTGTAAGGTTAGTCAAAACAAATTTAGGTGAGGGAGAGGTACGTGATAATCTTAAAGGGCTTATCAACAGCATGTTCGATAATGTACCTGCAGGTGTAGGTAGGAAGAGTAAGGTACGTTTAGAAACTGGAGAACTTGAGACTGCATTGGATTATGGTGTAGAATGGGCTGTTGAAAAGGGGTACGGTTGGGATGAAGACTTGAAACGTATCGAGGATAACGGTAGACTAGAAGGTGCAAATTCTGAGAAAGTCAGTAAGAAAGCAAAAGATAGAGGTGCACCCCAGTTAGGAACTTTAGGAGGTGGGAATCACTTCTTGGAGGTTCAAAAAGTTGAAAAGATATTCGATGAAGAGGCCGCTGAAGCCATTGATTTAAAAGAAGGTATGATAACCACCATGATACATACTGGTTCGAGAGGTTGCGGTCATCAGATCGCTACAGACTACATAAAGAAGATGGAGAGTGCGGTCAGAAAGTACGGCATAAACCTGCCTGATAAACAGCTTGCCTGCGCACCTTTCGATTCTCCAGAAGGTCAGGATTACTTCGCTGCCATGAACTGTGGAGCCAATTATGCATGGACCAACCGGCAGTTGATATTACACTGGGTTAGGGAGAGCTTCGAAAAGGTTTTCGGGGAGAGTGCTGAAGATCTTGACATGAGCATGATCTACGATGTCTGCCACAACGTTGCTAAGAAGGAAACGCATGAAGTTGATGGAAAAGACAAGGAACTTATAGTTCATCGTAAGGGTGCAACAAGGGCTTTCGAACCGGGTAGGAAAGAAGTTCCTAAGAAATACAGAGGTGTTGGTCAACCAGTTATCATACCCGGCGATATGGGAACTGCTAGTTATGTTATGATAGGAACTGAGCATGCCATGAAAAGGAGTTGGGGTTCTACATGCCACGGTGCAGGTAGGGTCATGTCCAGAACGGGAGCACGTAGAAAATTCAAAGCTAATCTGATAAAAAAACAGCTCTCCGATGATGGTATCTATGTCAAGGCAGCTAGTGACGATGTATTAGAGGAGGAGAGTCCCGGAGCTTACAAGGATGTAAACAAGGTCGTAGAGATCACCCACAACGCTGGCCTTTCGAAAATAGTTGCCAAATTAGTACCCCTGGGCGTAGTCAAGGGGTAAATAATACTTTTCCTTTTTTTAATTCATCGATTTTTAAAAATATTATAAGCCATAATACTGGTATTAATATTCTTTTTTATCCTCTAAATGTGGAAAAATATATATATGCAGAAGTTTTCTCTTAA